>JAIFNF010000210.1 GCA_020047885.1 Gammaproteobacteria bacterium
CGTTGAACGCCAAGGGGCAGGTCATTCACCAACAAGGGCTGGTCTCCATCCTCCGGGAACTGCACGACGATCTGGATCGCGCCGTGTTCACCGCCTACGGTTGGAGCGACCTTGCGGATTCACTCGTGGGTCAACCCGGCGCGACGACGCCCCTTCCCGACAAACCGACTGCCCAACAGGAAGCCGAGGAAGAACTGCTGCGTCGGCTGGTCGATCTCAACACGCAACGCGCCGCCGAAGAAGCCCAGAACCAGATTCGCTGGCTGCGTCCCGCTTACCAAAATCCCGGCGCTGCCACGGAGCAACGCCCGGCGCATCAGGAACCCCTAACCGACCTGGAACCCATGGTTGTCCCGGAACCCGCCGCTAAACGCCCGTGGCCCAAGACCATGCGCGATCAAGTGGACATCATCCGTGAATTGCTGACCACTGGCCCCCGGAGCGTTGAACAACTCGCCGCGCACTTCCAGCGCAAACCGGTCAAAGCGGTACTGGCCGTTCTCGAAACCCTGGAGGCCATCAACCTGGCTCGGCGCGAAGAGGATCGTTGGCGCTCCGGGTAACAGCCTGCAATTCATTGTTCAGCCATCAGAAAAACACCATACACTTTTTTAATAACCACTGACCAAGAACTCGCCCCATGCACAACCACCCTGTTTCAACCCTCCCCGCCCGTTCCGACCATAACCCCGCCAATGCTTCCCGGCGGAATTTCCTGAAAGGTTCAGCCCAGCTCGGCGCGGCTTTGCTGCTGCCCGGCCTGTTGACCGGCTGCAATAACGATAACGACAATGACAGTGACCACTGGTGGAACTGGCCGCTGGAGCGGAAAATCAGCCAGATGCTGCTGGTCGGCTTCCGGGGCATCGAACTCACCGACGACAATCCCATCGTGCGCGATATTCGCGATGACCACATTGGCGGCGTGATCCTGTTCGACCGCGACGTGGCGCTAAAACAGGATGGCCGCAACATCACCTCGCCCGAGCAATTACCGGCGCTCACCGCATCGCTTAACAAGCTGACCCAAACGCCGCTGTTCATCGCGGTTGACCAGGAAGGCGGCAACGTCGCCCGCCTCAAAGAGCGCTACGGCTTCCCGCCCACGGTCACCGCGCAATCGCTGGGCACGGCGGATGATCTGGCGCTAACCGCACCGGCCGCTGACAGCATTGCTAATACACTGGTTGAGAACGGCCTGAATCTGAATTTTGCCCCAGTCGTCGATGTGAATATCAATCCGGCCAGTCCCGCCATTGGCAAATATGAGCGCAGTTTCTCCGCTGATCCGGCAGTTGTGACCCGGCACGCCGGCGAATTCGTTGCCCGGCAACGAGAACGCGGGGTGATGAGCGCCCTCAAGCATTTCCCCGGTCATGGCAGCGCGACCGCCGACTCGCATCTGGGCTTTGTCGATGTCACCGAGACCTGGAGCGAGATTGAGCTGGAACCCTACCGGAACCTGATCGACGCAGATTTATGCGACATGGTGATGACCGCGCATATCTACAAAGCCCGCCTAGATGCTGACTACCCCGCTACGCTGTCCCGCTCCATCATGACCGGCCTGCTGCGAGAGCAACTGGGCTTTCAAGGCGTCATCGTCACCGACGACCTGCAAATGGCCGCCATTGCCGAGTACTACAGTTACGAAACCGCGATCATTCGCACCATCGAAGCAGGCGTCGATATTCTGCTGGTCGCCAACAATCTGTCCTATGACCCGGACATCGTGCCAAAAACCCTGGACATCGTGTTGGGAGCGGTAGCACGCGGCGAGCTTGATCCGCAACGCATTGATGAATCCTGTAGCCGAATCATGGCGCTCAAGGGGCAGTACCGGTTGCTCTGAGCGCCGGAAAGACGCAGTTTTTATTCAATCCAAGAGGAAAAATGAAAATGATCCGGCATTTTTTATATCTGATCCTGCTACTTCCAGGGCTAACCGGCACCGTCCACGCCGATAGCTTAAACAGCAGTTGTTCAATCACCGCCAGCGAAGTCACTCTCGACGGCGGAGTGATCCACTACCACCAAGCGGGAGCCGGGCCACACATCCTGCTCCTGCACGGTCTATTCGCTAATAAGGAGCAATGGGACGGCGTTCTATGTCTGCTTTCGACCGCCGGTTATACCGCCATTGCCCCCGACTTGCCGGGTTATGGCAAAAGCGTTGATTTCCCTGTCACCGATTACCCACTGGAAAATCAGGTCGCCCGCTTGCGTCAGTTTATGGACAGCCTCGGCATTACCCAATTTGACATCGCCGGTAGTTCCATGGGCGGTGCCATTGCTGCGCTTTATGTCCAGAAATATCCGCAACACGTCCGCACCTTGGCGTTTATCGGTTCCCCACTGGGCATCACTGACTGGAGTCCGCACGTTAAAGAAGCGATTCATCAAGGTATTAACCCTCTGATTCCCGTCAATGGCGCTGAACTCGATCTGGAATTGAGCTTGCTCCTCGTTAATCCACCGATTCTCAGCGAAGAGGTCAAAAGTGCTATGGTCAAGGACTATGTTGAACGCAACCGTCATTATCAACAGGTCTGGACTATCGTGACACTTTACAACCAAGTGCTTTCCCCGCTGCGTCTCTGGCTCCAGGCACCGACACTGATTCTCTGGGGCGAGGCCGATAAAATCTTCGCTGTCGATGGCGTCATCCCACTCAGCCAGCGCTTCCCGTGGGGTAAACGGGTTCGGTTGCCCAATGCCGGCCACTTGCCACATCTGGAAAATCCCGCAGAAATCACCGCGATTTATCTCGATTTCCTGCGCGTTTATTCTCTGCTCCGCTGGGGACGCTAAATAGCTATGGAAAATGATACGCTCTGGGGTCATCCCAAGGGTCTGTACATCCTGTTCCTCACGGAAATGTGGGAACGTTTCTCTTACTACGGCATGAGAACATTGCTGATCTATTACATGATCAAGCATCTGATGATCGCTCAGGCCGACGCCTCGCAAATCTATGGTTTGTACACCGGACTGGTCTACTTTACCCCGTTCTTCGGCGGGATACTCGCTGACCGCTGGTGGGGTCAGCGCCGAACGGTGATTGTCGGCGGGGTACTGATGGCTATCGGTCACTTTGTCATGGCGTTCGAATCGCTATTCTTTCCCGCACTGGCGCTACTCATCCTCGGTAATGGCGCATTTAAACCAAATATCTCCACCCAAGTCGGTGGTCTTTATCCGCCCAATGATCCCCGCCGCGACCGCGCCTTTAGCCTGTTTTATGTCGGCATCAATTTGGGTGCGTTCATGTCGCCGCTGATCTGCGGGACGCTGGGCGAAGTCTACGGCTGGCACTACGGCTTCGGTGCAGCCGGCGTCGGCATGGTCATCGGCCTGGGCATTTATCTCTGGGGACAGCGCTGGTTGGGTTCCGATCACCTGCATCAACTCCCGGAGATCGAAGCCGTGTCCCCCACGACGCTCGCCAGCGATGAGCGGCAGCGTATCTGGGGACTGTTGATGATCTGCCTGATTACCGTATTGTTCTGGGCGGCCTATGAACAACAGGGCAATACGATTGCACTGTGGGCGGATGCGGATACTGACCGACACATTTTCGGCTGGGAAATGCCCGCGACCTGGTTTCAGTCGTTAAACCCGATGTTCATCTTTTTATTGACGCCAGTTATTACCGCACTGTGGGCCTGGCAGGCGCGGCGTGGTGGGGAACCCTCCTCGGCGACTAAAATGGCGATGGGTTGCCTGCTACTGAGTGCGGCTTATCTGGTATTGGTTATGCCCGCGAATGACTATGCCGCGCATGGGAACCCGGTCAGTATGGGGTGGCTCATCGGCTTCAACCTGGTGCTAACGATTGGCGAACTGTATCTATCGCCAGTCGGTTTATCGTTGGTCTGCAAGCTGGCTCCGGTGCGGATGGTCTCCATGCTCATGGGGGTATGGTTCTTGACCGCGTTTGCCGGCAATTACACCGCTGGCTATCTGGGGCAGTTCTGGAATGTGCTACCCAGAACCTACTTCTTCCTGATGGTGGCCGGGGTGACCGGGCTGGCCGGAGTGATCATTCTGCTGCTACTCAAGCCCTTGAAACGGGCGATTGGCGGACAGGCCGGAATCTAAAATCAAGGTGACACTGATGAGCGACCAAACCCTATCTCCCACTATCAGCCCTGGTCATATGCGCCTGGCCATGCTGACCAGCGCCTTGGCCATCTTCATGGCGAACCTCGACATCAGCATCGTCAATATCGCCCTGCCCACTTTGAGCGCCTACTATCAGGCCGACGCCGCCGAAGTCGCCACTATTATCCTCAGTTACATGCTCGCCATTACCAGCCTGTTGCTGGTTGCCGGCAAACTCAGCGATCTGTACAGCGCTGAACGGGTACTGGTCTGGGGCTACTGGGTGTTCATCATCGGCTCGGCGCTGTGCGGGCTGGCACCCTCGCTGGGCTGGCTCACGGCCTTCCGGTTCCTGCAAGGCATCGGCGGCGCACTGCTCTTTGCTACCTCCGCCGTCATCATCGTCCACTATGTGCCTGTGGAGCGGCGCGGCCGTGCTTATGCCTTGAATGGGTTGCTGGCCGTGACCGCCCTAGCCTTCGGCGCACCGGTCGGCGGGTTTCTGGTCGAATATGTCGGCTGGCACTGGATTTTCCTGATCAATGTGCCGATCGGTCTGGCCGCGCTGACCCTCGCGCACCTCGCGTTTGTGCGCCAGGTACCGCCAGTGACCAAGATCAGTTTCGATCTGCCCGGCGCGGCGTACAGCTTTCTGTGTCTGCTCGGCTTCATCTACGGGATGCACGTCGGCCAGGATCAAGGCTGGACGCAACCGGTCACGCTCCTGTCTCTAGCGATGTGCCTAGGCTTTCTGATCCTGTTTTTGCACCGGGAACGCCATTGTCCAGAACCGTTGTTGGCACTGAGCCTGTTCAGCAATCGCCCACTCAGCGCTGCCATGCTCGGCAACAGCTTGTTTCTGGCGCTGTCTGGCGGATTGAGTTTCGTCCTGCCGTTCTACTTGCAGTGGATCAAACACCTCACCCCGGATCAGGTCGGGTTGATTCTGATGATCTCGCCAGCCCTGTCGATGCTGTTGACGACGTTCTCCGGCTACCTGTCCGACCGCATCGGGCCGCGCACGGTCTGTATCGCGGCGATGGTCGGGCTGTTTGCCACCGCCGTCAGTTTCACCACGCTGGGTGCTGATTCTTCATTCACATGGATCATCGCCTGTCAGGCGCTCTACGGGGTCAGCCGTGCGTTTTACATCACCGCCGCCCTGACCATGATTATGAGCTACGCCCAAGCCGGTCAGGCGGGGATGCTGTCCGGCGCTAAAGCCCTGCTGTTAAATCTCGGTCTGCTGATTGGCGTCAGCCTTTTTGCCTTGCTGTACAACCTGCCGCTGAACGATTTACCCACGCCGATTGATGTGCCCTTACCGCTGGTCGTGCAGGGTTTCCATTACGCCACCGGTCTGGGGGTGGTCATCGCCGCGCTAGGTCTCATCGCTACCATCATTTCCCGTCCCTTCGTGCCCCTTTCGGCATCGCCCGCCACGTCGAACATCTAACCAGGATAGTGACCATGACCGCCCCTCCCGAAACCTTCCCGCTCAGTCATCCCGAACAGCGTATTTTTCTAGTCCAGCAGATGCATCCCGACAGTTCACTGTGGAATCTGGCGCGTCGGGTTAAATGCACCGGCGCACTGGATACGGTCGCTCTGCAACAGGCGTTGAACCAAGTGGTGCGGGAAAATAGCGGGCTGCGCCAGCGCTTCACCGAAACGGCCAATGAGTACCGAAAATACGTTGCTGAAGCGGGTGAAACGCCTATTGATGTGCTTGAAATTGAAGGGGAAGCCGCGTTCGACGCTTGGGCGCACGCGGCGGCCAGAATTCCCGTTTGGCAACTGGATGCCCCGTTGTTTCGCGTGGCCTGCGCCGCGTTTTCAGAACAGCACTGGGGCGTGTTACTGATCGCGCACCACATCGTAGCGGACGGTACCGGCCTGTCTCTGGTCGTAGCCCGGCTGATGACGCATTACCAGCAGATCGTGAACACCGGCGCGATTGCCCCCGACTCGCCGCAGCCGTCCAGTCTCGATTACCTGCGTTATGAGCAAGATTACCTGGCCTCGCCGCAGTGCGCCGTGGATCGCCAATTCTGGCTGGAAGAATTTGCCGCCCTGCCCGAGGCGCTGGAACTGTTTCCCGATCAGCCACAACCTGCGCTGCACGCCGACCGGTGTACTCGGGTACTACCCACGGCATTGACCCACCGGATTGATCACTTTTGTCATGACCATCAGACCAGTCCTTACCGGCTCATCCTCGCGGCGTTTTACCTTTATTTAGCCCGGATTAGCCGTAATCCCGATGTCGTGATCAGCACCGCCTTTGCCAACCGCGCCGATCCCGGCCTGGCTCAAGCCGTCGGCATGTTCGTCAGCACCATTCCGTTGCGCCTCGAGCCAGCGCTGGCCGAAGTCAGCTTTGCCGGACTTCTAAACCTGATCAGCGCGAAATTCCGGGACATTCGCCCGCACGAACGCTATCCCTACGACCGGCTGGCGCAGGATTTACGCGAGCAGCACGGACAACCGGTGGATCTGCTGACCTGCACCCTGTCCCAGCTCCAGTTACCGCCGCCGCTGCCGGGCGTCACTATGGAATTTATCTGTCCCGGCGAATTGGCCAATCCCTTGCTGCTGTATGTGGCGCATGGCCGACGGGGCGAAGTGGATCAACCCATCACGCTGTATCTGGACTATCAGGTCGAGGCGTTCAGCGCGTCGCGGATCGAGGCGTTGCTGAACCATCTGCTAAACCTGTTGAGCGATGGGATCGATCACCCTGACCGGCCGCTCGCGCACCTCAACATGCTTTCCGCCGCCGAGGAGCGCCGGTTGCTCAAGCAATTCAACAACACCGAGGCCGACTACCCGCTGGAGCAAACCCTGTACGGGTTATTTGAATTGCAGGCGCACCGCATCCCCCAGCAGACAGCGCTGGTTTACCGGGATCAGAGGCTCAGTTATGCCGAATTGAATGCCCGCGCCAACCAGTTGGCACGGCAACTTCGAGACCGTGGCGTGCAGCCCAATGAATTTGTGGCGCTGCTGGTAGACCGTTCGCTGGACATGATGATTGGGGCGCTGGGCATCCTCAAGTCCGGTGCGGCCTATGTCCCCATCGATCCAAACTATCCCGCCGACCGGATTCAGTACATGATCGGGGACAGTCAGGCTCGGCAAATCGTCACCCAGAGCCACTACCTCCATTTATTCAGCCTTAACCAAGAGGTCATCAACCTCGACAATATCGGTGCCTGCTCAACGAAAACCGGTGACTTGGCGCGGGTGAATCAATCCACGGATCTGGCCTGTCTGATCTACACTTCCGGCTCGACCGGCAATCCCAAAGGGGTCATGCTGGAGCATCGCGCACTGGTCAATTTCACTTGCGGGTTTATCGCTGGCCGGGGACTGACTGCGGCAGATCGGATCGCCAAACACGCCAGTTTCAGTTTTGATGTCTCCATCCTGGAGATTTACCCCACGCTGGCGGTCGGGGCGACGATGTATATCGTGCATGACGACATCCGCTTGAATTTGATGTCGCTGAACGACTATTACGAACAGAACGGCATCACGGGCGCGTTTTTCACCACCCAGCTCGGCGAACAGTTTATTGATCTGTTCGATAATCGCTCACTGCGCTTCCTAGAGCTGGGCGGCGAGAAAATGCGGTTTTTCAAGCCGCGTCGCCACCGGATTTTCAACGGCTACGGCCCGACCGAATGCTCGGTCTACACCACCGATTTCCTGGTTGAGCGGAGCTACGCCAATATTCCGATTGGCCGCCCCCTGCCCAATTATCGGGTGTATATCCTTGATGCGTATAACAACCTGCAACCCATCGGCGCACCCGGCGAACTGTGTGTCGCGGGCGAGGCGCTGGCGCGGGGTTACTGGAATCTGCCGGATAAAACCGCTGCGGTTTTCACGGAAAATCCCCAGGTTCCCGGCGAACGGATCTACCGCACCGGCGATCTGGCACGCTGGCTGCCGGAGGGGCATCTGGAACATCTGGGTCGCATCGACCGGCAGTTGAAGATTCGCGGCTTCCGCATTGAACCGGGGGAAATCGAAGCCGCCTTGCTGCACATTCCCGGCATCCAGGAAGCGGCGGTCATCGACTTCAAGGAGCCGAATGGCCGCGTCGCGTTGTGCGCCTACCTGGTCGCCGCCGAACCCGTAGAGAGCGCGGCGTTAAAGCACACTCTGGGGGAAAGCCTGCCGGAATACATGCTGCCGCAATATGTGATGCAGATTCCCCGCTTCCCGATGACCGGCTCGGGCAAGATTGACCGCCGCAATTTGCCGCTGCCGCAAACCGTCGCTACCGCAGCAACGCATTACGTCGCGCCGCGCAACGCCTTGGAAACGCAGGTCGTGGCGCTCTGGCAGGACATTCTCAAACTGCCTCAAGTCGGTATTGACGATCACTTCTTCAGCATAGGTGGCCACTCGCTGAAGGCCGCACTGCTGCTGGCGCGGATGGAAAAGACCGTCGGCGTCAAGGTGGCGATGCGTGATTTCTTCAAGACGCCGACGATTCGCAGCCTGCTGGACGCTTTTGGCGGGCAGTCGGCCACTACGGTGACCCGGATTCCCTCTGCCCCACCCGCCCCGCACTATCCGGTCACCCTGCCGCAGAAGCAGTTGTATGTGCTGGAACGCTTGGAGGGCATCGGCACGACGTATCAAATTCCCCGTCGCTTCACCTTCCGGGGATCGCTGAACACGGCACGCCTTGCGGACGCCTTGCAGGCGCTGGTGGATCGCCATGAAGCGCTACGCACCTCATTCCAGGTGGTCGATGGCGAACCGGTACAAATCATAGCGCCATCCGTCCGCCTGAAAATGCGCTTTGAAGACGCCAGTGAGGCATCGTTACCGGCGATTGAACAGCGCTTTGTGCGGCCGTTCAACCTGGCCAAGGCTCCGCTGCTCCGGGCATTGCTGGTGCGCACCGCGTCGGACTGCCATCACCTGCTACTGGATGTCCATCACATCATTTGCGATGGCGTCTCCGTGGGCATTCTGCTGCAGGAACTGAATGCGCTGCTGAACGAACAGCCGCTGCTGCCGCCTAGCGCACAGTTCAAAGATTACGCGGTCTGGGAGCGGCAGTTCCGCGACAGTCCAGCCGTACAGGCGCAAGGCGCGTTTTGGCATGAGCTATTCAATGACCCGCAGTTGCCGGAACTGCCCACCGACCATCCGCGCAAGGCCGCCGCGTCCTTCGCCGGGCGGGAATCGTATTTCGCCCTAGATCGTGATCTGTTTCTGGATGTACAACGGCTGGTCAGTGAGGCCGGCGCGACCCTGCATATCGTGCTGCTGGCCGCCATTCATGCCTTGCTCGCTCGCTACGCCAACCAGGAGGACATGATCACCGGCACCTCACTGGCCGGGCGCAATCAGGACGACATTGCTAATACCCTCGGCATGTTCGTCAACACCGTCCCAGTACGCACCTTCCCGAAGGCCGCGCTGAGTTTCCGGGAGTTCGTTGGGCAGGTGAAACAAACTATGCTCACCATCTACCAGAATCAGGACTACCCGCTGGAACGGCTGTATGAAACCCTGAATTTCCGGCGTGGCGCGGGTCGCCATCCCTTGTTCGATGTCAATTTTGTCTTGCGTAATATGGATATGGCGGTGATGGAACTACCGGGAATCGTCACCGAACGAACCACCCTCAGTGCCCACCAGAGCAAATTCGACCTGAGCATCGCCGCTTGGGAGCAGGAAGGAACCCTGCGGTTTGAATTGGAACACAAGGCACAGTTGTTCAATCCGGAAACGATGGCGCGACTGGGCGGGCATCTGTTGAATCTGTTAGTAGCCGCCACCCGCCAGCCTGATGCACCGTTGGGTGAACTGGAGTGGCTGAGTCCCGCCGAACGTCGGCAACTGCTGGTCGAGTTCAACCCCGCCCCAACCCCGCCCGCACCCTTCGCTACGGTCGTCGAAGCCGTGGAACGCCAGGTTCGGGAACTACCGGATAGTCATTTCGCTGTAGTCGCCGCCAACGCCCGCTTGACCTATCGCGAATTCAATGCCAAAGCGAACCAATTGGCTCGGCAATTACGCCAGCGCGGCGTCGGTGCCGATGAAGTAGTCGGCATCGTTGCTGACCGCAGCGCCGAGGTGATTGTCGCCATGCTGGCGGTGCTGAAAGCGGGTGGCGCGTATACCGCCATCGATCCCAAATACCCGGTGGATCGCATCCAGCATATTCTGGAAAACTCGGGAACCCGACTGCTGCTGGGACATTCTGACGTGCTGCACAGCGACTGGCCGTTCACCGGCGAGCGGCTGATACTGAATGACCCGGCGCTGTACGTCGGCGATGACGCCAATCTCGAACCTGTCGCCGGTTCCGCACACCTGGCCTACATCATCTACACCTCCGGCTCCACCGGGAAACCCAAGGGCGTGATGATCGAACACCGATCCATGGTGAATTTCATGCACTGGTACGCCACGCTGCATGACTTCACCCCGGCAGATCACAGCGCCGCCTACGCCACGTTCAGTTTCGACGCGTCCGTCGCCCAGGTCTGGGCACCGCTGATCTCCGGTGCAACCTTGCATGTGATCAGCGAGGACTTGCGGCTGTCGCCCCCGGAGTTGAACGCCTATTTTGAAGCCCAGGGCGTCACTCATGCGCACTTCCCGACCCAGTTCGGCGAACAGTTCATGGCGATGACCGATAATCATTCGCTGAAGCGGATCGTGGTGGGCGGTGATGCGTTGCGGCAATACCGGCTCGGCAGCTACCGCATCACCAATGAATACGGCCCGAGTGAAACCACCGTCGCGTCAACCGCGATTCACGTCGACCGGCAGTTTGAGCGGGTACCGATTGGCACGCCCGCCAAAAATACCCGCATCTACGTCCTCGACCGGCAGCAGCGCCTGCAACCGCTGGGTGTTCCGGGGGAAATCTGCATTGCTGGTGCGGGTCTGGCACGCGGCTATCGCAGCGACCCCGAATTGACCGCGCAACGCTTCGTCGCTGATCCCTTCTATCCCAGCGAAAAGATGTACAAAACCGGCGATCTGGGTCGCTGGTTGCCGGATGGGAATCTGGAATTTCTGGGTCGGGTCGATTTTCAGGTCAAGATTCGTGGCTACCGCATCGAACTAGGCGAAATTGAACAGCAACTGCTCAAATATCCGGGCATCCGGCAGGTGGTCGTCACGGATCGCGCTGATGAAAACGGCAACAAATACCTGTGCGCCTATTACGAAGCCGACGCCGACATTCCCTTGGGTACGCTGAAACAGGCGTTGGGTCGGGAATTGCCGGAGTACATGATCCCGTCGTTCCTGATTGGCCTGCGGGACATGCCGTTGAATCGCAACGGCAAGATTGACCGCAAGGCGCTACCCGACCCGGCGTTTACTATGGTCGTCGGTGAGACGGTGATGCCCCGGAATGAGATTGAACATCTGATCGCCGTCGCCTGGAATAAGGTGCTGGGTCGATCCGGCATTGGCGTCACCGACAACTTCTTTGAAATTGGCGGCGATTCGCTGCGGTCGATTGCCCTGGTTGCCGAACTGCAAAAAAACTTTGAGGTGCGGGTGAATGACATTTTCACCTACCCGACCATCGCCGAGCTGGCCGGACAGTTACGCCCGCTGAAAGATCACCTCAAACATCGCCTGTTCCAGATTCAGGATGCCGTCGCCGCCCGCCGGGAGCGGATGTATGCCTTGGCGGAAGACCCGGAATTTCAGGACGCCCTGCGCCGTTACCAGGAACGGAACCGGGATGTGGCCGACTTCGAGGTATCGACCCGCCGCGCCTACCGGCAGGTGCTGCTCACCGGCGCGACCGGCTATCTGGGCGCTTGGGTACTGGCGGAACTGTGGCAGACCCGCGACTGCCACATCACCGCGCTGGTGCGAGCCGCCGATTCCACCAAGGCTCAGGAACGCCTGCGTCAACAGATCAACTCCTATTTCGGGCCGGAATTTTACCAACGCTATCAGGGGCGAATCACGGTGCTGGCGGCTGATCTCAGTCAGAATCGGCTCGGTCTCAGCGAAGCCGAGTATGCGGCGCTGGCCGAGCAGATGGACTGCATCGTGCACTCGGCGGCCAATGTGCGGCATTACGGACTCTACGAAGAGTTTTACGCCGCTAACGTCCAAGCCACTGAGAACCTACTGGAACTGGCGGCAACCGGGCCGCGCAAGGATTTCCACCATGTCTCCACCACCTCGGTGGGCGCTGGGCAGGTCGCCGGACGGGACTGGATCGTGTTCACTGAACACGATGTGGCGGTGGGTCAGGCACCGAAAAATCTCTACGTCCGCACCAAACTGGAAGGCGAACAACGGGTCGTCGCTGCCCGTGAACGGGGTGTGATGACGAACATCTACCGGGCGGGCAATGTCTGTTTCGATTCGCGTACCGGGCGCTTTCAGGACAACATCGAGGACAACGCCTTCTACCAGCAGGTCAAGTCTTACGCCAATCTGGGCGCGGTTCCCGACGAAGGTGACGAACGCAATCTGTCCTTCGTCGATCAGTCCGCCAAGGCACTGGTGACGCTGTTCGACTGCGCCGGACTGCGTCACCAGATTTTCCACCTGAGCAATCCACACCGGGTCAAGTTATCCGCCCTGCTGACCGCTCCGAACCTAGGCGTCAATGTCGCGGTAAAGACGTTCCCGCACTTCCTCGACGACCTGGGCGAACACTTTGATCACCCCGGATTCCGCGCCCCGATTGAACAACTGATGCTGCATCAGGGCTGGCTGGACTTCGACCCGAATCAGCCACAAACCGCCTGTCTAACCCGCAGCGAGCGTTCCGATGCCATTCTGGAGCGACTCGGCTTTATCTGGCCGCGACCGGAACCCGAGCAGATGCGCCCCATGGTGCTGACCGCGTTGCGACAACGGCGCGAGTTCCTGCACCAGATGCCGGCGCTGGCGCTGCTGGAGCCGATGGAAATTGACGGGCTGGCCTTGCGTGGCCGACCGGTGTGGCTGGATGCTGAAATGGATATCATCCAGGAAGGCGAGGAAAACGCCCAGGTTTATGCGCTGGTGGATGGCTATCTCGAAGTCTCACGGCGGTCGCGGGAAGGCTGGGTCGGTTCGATCCGGCTGTTGCGACCCGGCGAATTGATCGGTAAAGAAGCACTGTTGCATCAGTTACCCTCGCCAGTGAATATCGAAACCCTTGATGGTGCCTGTTTGCTGGCGTTTGACGCTGAGGAACTGCGACGCTTCTTGGCCGGATCGCCACGGCTGGCGCTGGGCTTGGCCAAAACTCTCAGCCACTGGGTCAATCAACTGGAAATGCTCTATGTGGATGTCGGTTAGCTTTGACATAGCTACTTCAACCAAAGTGGCGATTCCCGATCCAAAGATGGGGATTGCCGGAGGATCTATTCAATGAGCGCAGCCACTGACCTTGCGCCGAAAGCCCGGCATCGGGAACCCTGGGAAGAAGAACTGGAAGAAGTTCGCGTCATGACCGAGCGCGAAATGGAAAACCTGATCACCGAGGATGACACGCCCGTGGACAACATTCTTTCGGAAAAACAGCAGCGGTTGCTGACCGAATCGCTGTACAGCGGCTGGACCGATCCACCGGCCTGTGCGCCCGGTCATCGGCCGTTCATGGCCTTGGCAAACGTAGGACTGTTCCACGCACTGCGGCAACCCGCGGTAGTTCCGGACGTGATGCTGGCGCTGGATATTCCCGGACTGGGGCCGGATCTCAGCGAGAAAGCCAACCGGTCCTACTTCATCTGGGTGCAGGACGGCAAAGCCCCGGTGGTCGCTATCGAGATCGTCTCTAATAATGAAGGCGGCGAAGCTGATGAAAAGCGCCAGAAATATGCAGTCATCGGCATTGAATACTATGTGATCTTCGATCCGTGGCGGCGGCTATCCGAGCGACTGCTGCGCATCTACCAATTCCACGGCAAGACCAATGGCTATATCGAACAGATTGGCGGCATTCTGGATGCGGTTGGTCTGGGGCTAACGCTATGGCAGGGTGAATATGAAGGGGAAGAGGGTCTGTGGCTGCGCTGGACGACCCGCGATGGCCGATTGATTCCCACAGGGTTGGAACTGGCTCGGCGCGCACAACAACGTGCGACCGAAGCCGAACAACGCTCCGAACAGGAACGCCAACGCGCGACCGAAGCCGAGCAGCGCTCCGAGCAGGAACGCCAACGCGCGACCGAAGCCGAGCAACGCTCCGAGCAGGAACGCCAACGCGCTGAACGCCTGGCGGAACGGTTGCGGGCGCTGGGTATTGATCCAGATAGCGAGGGGTAAGGCGGCACTGCCGCAACTCCTACCCTGTCAGACCCAGTTACCCGTATAATTTCCAGTTGATTTTCCCCGCATCGCGGGACTCCGCCGTAACCCTATCATTACTAACCAAAGAGGTTTTCTCCGTGCTCGAAAACTATCGCCAACACGCTGCCGAACGCGCTGCCATGGGCATTCCTGCGCTCCCGCTCAGCCCGCAGCAAACTGCGGATCTGGTGGCGCTACTCAAAAATCCGCCCAAAGGCGAAGAAGATTTCCTGCTGGAACTGATCACCCATCGGGTGCCAGCGGGCGTTGACCAAGCGGCTTATGTGAAAGCTGCGTTCCTGGCCGCCGTCGCCAAGGGTGAGGCGCAATCCCCGCTGATCTCGCGGGTGCGCGCTACCGAACTACTCGGCACCATGGTCGGCGGCTATAACATCCAGCCGCTGATTGACCTGCTCGACGATGCCGAATGCGCCACCGCCGCGACCCAAGCCCTGTCTCAGACCTTGCTGATGTTCGATTACAAATACGGCGTCAAGGAAAAGGCCGACAAGGGCAACGCTTACGCGCAGCAGATCATGAAGTCGTGGGCCGACGCTGAATGGTTCACCGGTCGCCCCAAAGTACCTGAAAAAGTCACCGTCACCGTCTTTAAAGTCACCGGCGAAACCAACACTGACGATCTGTCCCCGGCTCCGGACGCTTGGAGCCGTCCTGACATTCCGTTGCACGGTCTGGCGATGTTGAAGATGGCTCGTCCCGGCATCGAACCCGATGAGTCCGGCAAGATCGGCCCGCTGAAGCAAATTGTCGCGCTCAAGCAGAAGGGTTATCCGGTCGCTTACGTCGGCGACGTGGTCGGCACCGGCTCCAGCCGCAAATCCGCGACCAACTCGGTGCTGTGGTGGACCGGCGATGACATCCCCTATGTCCCCAACAAGCGCTTTGGCGGCTACTGCCTCGGCGGCAAAATCGCTCCGATCTTCTTCAACACTCAGGAAGACGCTGGCGCGTTGCCAATCACCGATTGCGACGTGACCAATATGAATATGGGCGATGTCATCGACATCTATCCATATGAGGGCGTGGTCAAAAACCATGACAGCGGCGCGGAACTGAGCCGGTTCGGTTTCAAATCCGAC
>JAIFNF010000087.1 GCA_020047885.1 Gammaproteobacteria bacterium
TCCTCGACTTCAATCGTCGAGATATTCTCACCGCCGGAAATAATGATGTCCTTGGAGCGATCCTTGATGTCGATGTAGCCGTCTTCATGCCAGACCGCCAGATCGCCGCTATGGAACCACCCGCCCTCGAACGCCTCTTCGGAAGCGGCGGGATTTTTCAGATAACCCTTCATCACCACGTTGCCACGCATGAAAATTTCGCCGATGGTGTCGCCATCCTTCGGCACCGGTTCCAACGTTTGCGGATCGGCCACCATCAGCCCTTCCAGCATGGGATAGCGCACCCCTTGGCGGGATTTCAGCGCCGCCCGTTCCGGCAACGTCAGTTCATCCCACTCGTTATGCCAGGCGCACACCACCGATGGCCCGTAGGTTTCCGTCAGGCCGTAAGTGTGGGTGACATCGAAATTCATCCGCTGCATCCCCTCAATCACTGCCGCGGGCGGCGCGGCACCGGCGGTCATCGCCTTAACCGGGTGGGTGATGCCCGCCTTCATCTCGTCCGGGGCGTTTTTGAGCAGGTTCATCACAATCGGCGCACCGCAGAAGTGATTGACCTTCTCCCGCTTAATCAACTCGAACACCGCGTCGGCACGCACTTGGCGCAGACAGACGTTCACGCCCACCGTGGCGGCAATGGTCCAGGGGAAGCACCAGCCGTTGCAGTGGAACATCGGCAACGTCCACAGATACACCGGATGCAGGCCCATGTCCCACACCAGGGCGTTGCTCACCGCGTTCAGATAGGCGCCGCGATGGTGATAGACCACACCCTTGGGATTGCCCGTGGTGCCGGAGGTGTAGTTCAGGCTAATCGCCTGCCATTCATTGGCCGGGAGTGGCCAGGCGAACGCCGGATCACCCTCGGCCAGCAGCGTCTCGTAATCCCGCATTCCCAGCTTTTCGCCACCGACATATTCCGGATCATCGACATCGATCACCAGCGGCCGTTTGTCAGCCGGCATTAGTTCCAGCGCCTTACGGATGGTGTCGGAAAATTCGCGGTCGGTGAGTAGAATTTTCGCTTCGCCGTGTTCGAGCATAAACGCAATCGTTTCAGCGTCCAGCCGGATATTCAGCGTATTCAGGGTCGCACCGGACATGGGCACGCCGAAATGCGCCTCATACATTTCCGGGATGTTGGGCAACATGGCCGCGACCGTATCGCCGAGGCCAATACCGCGCTGGTGCAACGCTGACGCCAGTTGCCGACAGCGGGTATACGTCGTCCCCCAGTCGCGCCGCACCTCGCCATGCACCAGCGCGGTGTGGTGGGGATAGACCGAGGCCGCCCGTTCGATAAAATTCAACGGGGTCAGCGGCGCATAGTTGGCCGGGTTTTGATCCAGGCTCATTTCGTAAATGTTATACAGACCAGCGCTCATCACGGATTCCTCCAGGGTGGTGAAGTCTTTTTTATTAATCACTTGGCATCTTGGCGGTTCAATGGTCTTTCCAGCATCAACAGCCTTTCCACGTCGGTTTGCGCTTGGCGATGAACGCATCGATACCTTCGCGGGCGTCTTCGCTGTCCATATTGCAGGCCATGGCGGCGCTGGCGGCAGCGTAGGCGTCTTCCAGCGGCAGTCCCAGTTGCCGGTAGTACAGTTCCTTGCCCATGCGGATCGCCAGCGGGGACTTGCCGCAAATCGCGTCGGCCAGTCGCCAGATTTCCGCGTCTAACTGATCCGGCGGCGTCACCCGGTTAATCAGGCCCTGGCGCTGGGCGGTCGCAGCGTCGATAAATTCACCGGTCAACAGCATTTCCAGCGCCGGTTTGCGGCCCAGATTGCGGCTCAGCGCTACCCCGGGAGTGGCGCAGAACAGGCCGACGTTAATGCCGGATACGGCAAAGCGGGAATTATCGGAGGCGACCGCCAGATCGCAGGCGGCGACCATCTGGCAGCCGGCGGCGGTGGCGATGCCATGCACCCGGGCAATGACTGGTTGCGGCAGGCGATTGATGGTCAGCATGACCTGTCCGCACTGGGCGAACAGTGCTTGATGAAACGCCCGGTCGGTATGGGCGCGCATTTCCTTGAGGTCGTGGCCGGCACAAAAGGCTGGACCGTTCCCGGCGATGACCACCACGCGAATGTCCTTATCAGCGGCAACCGCGTCAAGCGCTGCTTGCAAAGCGCTCAACAGAGCTTGGGACAAGGAGTTGTACTGCTTTGGACGGTTGAGGGTCAGCGTGGCGATGCCCGCTTCGTCGTGGCGTAGCACTAGGGAGTCTTCAGCGTAGGGAGATGCAGTCATGGTTGGGTTTCTCCAAGGTGAATGGAATGAGCGTCGTTCCTAGTTGTGAAATTGTACCGAACTCTCCTTGCGTGGAAGGGATGTTTTAGGTGATTTCTCATAAAGACTATACCGGGTGTCGATCCTCATTCCAGCAATTAGCCACGGAATGACACGGATAAACACGGAAAATTATTTGTTTTTCAGTGTCATTCTGTGTGATTCCGTGGCTAATATTCTCACGTTTAGCTGGAATGCGGATCCAGTCTGGTATCCTCTTTTCAGGAAACCGCCTTATACTGCAGCACATTTCTTTCAGTATGGGTCGGGTCAGAAGCCGTGAGCCATTGTGATGAATCCGTTGTTTATATCCTGGATCAGGACGCGGCGTTGCGCGAGGCGTTATGCCGGTTGCTGGCGTCGGTGGGGTTGGCGACCCGGCCTTTTGCCGACTTGGCGGCGTTTGTACACGCCTATCAACCGGAGCGTCCCGCCTGTCTGCTGCTTGATGTACGGGTCGACCCTGGCATCCAAAACGATTTACGCCGCCAAGGAATTGATTTGCCGGTCATCGTCATGGCCTATCGTAGCGATGTAGCCACGGCAGTGGCCGCGATGAAGCAGGGGGCGATGGATTTTCTGGAAAAACCACTGAACGAGCAAATGCTGCTGGATAGCGTTCATCATGCCGTCGCCGAAGATCAGGGGCGGCGGCGTACCCGTGCCCGACGAGAGGTGCTGTTGAGCCGGTTTGAGACCTTGACCGGGCGCGAGCTTGATATTTTACAACTCGTCGCTAAAGGCTTGTCCAACCGGGAAATCGCCGAGCGGCTGGAATTAAGCCACAAGACGGTCGAAGTGCATCGCGCCAAGGTGATGCAAAAGATGGGGGCGCGCACCCTGTCGCAACTGATTCAGATGGCGATGGCGCTGCATATTCTGAAGCCGTATGACAGAGGTGATTGATGTGTTTGATTCTGTTGGCATACCGCTGTCATCCCGGCGATGAATTGCTGGCCGTCGCCAATCGTGATGAGTTCCATGAGCGCCCGACCGCGCCACTGGCGTTTTGGGACGATGCGCCGGAGGTGCTGGCCGGGCGCGATTTGCAGGCAGGCGGAACGTGGATGGGTATCACGCGCACCGGCCGCTTTGCCGCGCTCACCAATTATCGTGATCCCCATCGCGTTAAACCGGGTGCGCCGTCACGGGGGCATTTGGTGAGCGATTATCTACGCGGGAACCAAGCGGCATGCGCAGCGCTGGAGCGGTTGCAAGCCGTCGCGGATCGCTATAACAGTTTTAATTTACTGCTGGGCGATGATGCTGGGTTGTACTACTACTCGAATCGCGCTGGCGAACCCCGGATGCTGGCACCGGGGTTGTATGGCCTGAGCAATCATTTGCTGAATACCCCGTGGCCCAAGCTGAGGCGCGGGGTAGCGGGACTACGCCGTTTGCTGGAACGGCAGGCGAACCCTGAGCCGGATGCCTTGCTGGACATTATGAGAGATCGCACTTTGGCACCAGAGGCTGAACTGCCGCAGACCGGCGTAGCTCTGGAATGGGAGCGGTGGTTGTCCGCGATCTTTATCGACGCGCCCGGCTACGGAACCCGCTCATCGACGGCGCTGGGGATCAGTCGTCATGGCGATGCCTGGATGGCGGAAACGACTTGGGCTGACGCCCGGCGACGTGAATTTCAGTTCAAGGGGCCAGTCCGGACGACCCTCTCGCTTGTTTGAATCGCGCCTGATCGGCTATCCTTAGCCCTGTCTGCTTTTCAGCCCCGGTAGCTCAGTTGGATAGAGCGCACCCCTCCTAAGGGTGAGGTCACAGGTTCGATTCCTGTTCGGGGCACCAATTTTTCAATCCGTTAGGTCTTACGATTCGGGATCCGGTCGGTGCCGGTCGCGCCATTCGCCGATGAAACCTTGCCGCATGGCCTATGCTTAGGCTATTCTTACCCCGCAGCTTGTCCAAAATCTGTCCAAGTTCAAGGGGCAAAAGGGGAAAAGCTGTAGCGCTAAGTGGTTGATTTTAAAAAGGAGAGGTGGCAGAGTGGTCGATTGCGACGGTCTTGAAAACCGTTGACCCGCGAGGGTCCGTGGGTTCGAATCCCACCCTCTCCGTCATTCGAATCAAGGGACAAACAACCCTGAGGCTGTTTTCGAACAGAATGGGCAAGCTTGGGTTGAGTGTTATTTTTTCTACCTTATCCCATACAGACTGAGCAATGCTGCCCAACCCGAAGGGAGTAACGACGGAGGCGTTTTTAATTCCTTGCCATACTTGACCGCCATCTCCAGAAAAAACTTCGCGTGAAAAAAAGCTTCAACAAACACTCGAGTATGAGTAGACCAATTTTCATTGTGTTCAGGTTCAAACTGCCTGTCACTAGCGCTAGCCTGGCAGATCTCGTCAAATAATGCACAGAATACCGTACCCGATGGCGCAATATTCTTTAATGCAGTCACCATCTTTTGGGTTTCATCCTGAAGGTGATAAACTTTGAAAGACTGATGATAAAAACGATAAACCAAATCCTCACAAATTCGATCAGAATTCATCTCTTCAAGCAGTTCTGCCAGTTCATTCCATCGCCCCTGAATATTGGACAGCAGCTCCGCATCTTTTAGATAACTATATTTTTCTATAAGATAATCAATGACTTTTTGATGCTCAGGATAAACATTAACAAACCGGAAACTGATATAATAATGATTATCCACCACTTGAATTTCACTAATAGTTTCTACTTCAATGTCGAGATCAGTCTCCTGAATAAACCCTATAGGCAAAATGACCAGCATTCTAAACTGTGTTCCAATAGGAACGGGATTCTGGTTGATTAACAGGCCTCCACCTGAAGAAATATCAACCAAGTGTCCAAGTGACTCCCTAGTATCATATTCAAAAATACTTAACTGATGAACCAATTGATAACGACTAAACTTGCGTCGGTTATTCTCTTTCATGAGCTTATTCACCTTTTCTAACTTAAATGCTTCAATAAGCGTACAATTTACCTGTTCACAATTCAAGCCATTCAAACCGATAGATACACGTTTATTATCGTCAATCTTTTGTCCGCTGACCCACCGGGCGCTGCTCCAGTCGGACGACGCCCCACATCAACAGGCCATAACCCCCACCGCCGCACAACGCCAGCATGAACGGATGGTCTGGCCACCACTGTACCGCCAGCGCCGCCGAACCCGCACAGGCCAGCATCAGCACATATTCGGCCAGCACGGTACGGCGATGTCCCCAACCAAGTAGCACCAGTCGCTGATAGTAGTGGCGGCGGTGCCCCTCCCAGACCCGTTCACCCCGCGCCAAACGCCCCAACAACGTCACTGTCGCATCGATAATAAACGGGGAGAACACCCAAAGCGCCGCCCAGAACGGGAACAAATCGGCCTGACCGCCCGACAGGCTGAGCACCGCCGCTAAAAATCCCAGTGTGGTCGAACCGGTATCCCCGAGAAAAAGCCGGGCTGGTGGAAAGTTGCTGACCAGAAAACCGGCGCTGGCTGCCGCAATGATCAGACTGATCGCAACAAATCCAACATCAGCGCGACCCAGCCAGGCCAGCGTCGTAAAACCGATCACCGCCATGCCGCCGGCGAACCCATCCATGCCATCCATGAAGTTATACAAATTAATCATCCAGACCACGAACAGCC
>JAIFNF010000044.1 GCA_020047885.1 Gammaproteobacteria bacterium
GGGGTGGTTCGGGATGTCCGCTGATGCGCCGGAAAGACTATAACTACCCCCAATCAATGCGCTCCAGATTCCGGCTGACCCGGCTGAATTCAATACCGACCAGCGTCACCGGTTGACCCAACCCACGATACTTGGCGGCATAATTCCGCGCCTTGATCTGTTGCAGCGCCCCGATAGGCTGATTTTCCAGCACCTTGAACTCGAATAAATAAACCCGACCGGGAATCTTCAGCGTCAAATCAATGCGGCCCCGGTTTGTGACATCCTCGGCAATCAACTCCGCGCCCAGTGAGGCCAGATAAGCGTAGATCACGCTGGCATAATAACCCTCGTATTCATGCAACCGGGAATGGGTGAAGTTATTGTAGGGGGTCGCCTGGTCGCCGACCAGCAGCGCCTGCTGAAAATCGGTTCGCGGCAAATGGCTATGGCTATCGAGCAACACTTCCGCAAGCAGGACACCGTTCAGCGCCGTTCGGACTTCCCGATTGGGCCAGGAGAGCACAAAAACCGGACTGTCGAACACCGTGCGGACTTCCTTGATCGTCAGATAGCCGGTCTGGAACAGCAGGGTTTCCACGGCAATCCGATCCACATCAAAGCTCTCCAGCAACCGTTCATCAGTTTCCAGGGACTCGAAATCGGGCAGGAAGTAAGGTTTTTGCCGAAGCAGTTTGACGAGAAAGGTCGGTGTACTGGTCTCGAACCACCAGTTGCGGTACTTCCGGTCATTGGCGAGAAATAACAGGACATCAAAAGGGTTATAAACGGATTCGCCTAACCAGGCATAACCGTTATACCACTGGCGCATCATGCCCCGATCCACGCCCTCCAGCCAGTCCGCGAACTCCCGCTCGACATCCGCCTGGGTATAACCGCACAGGGCAGAATAGCAGGCGTCGAGGGTGATATCGCGCAAGTGATTCAGCCCGGAGAACACCGAGACCTTGGAAAACTTACTCACGCCGGTCAGGAACACAAAGCGCAGGTATTCTTCGCTGTCCTTGAGCACCGAGTAGAAATCCCGCAAGATCTCGCGCATCGCCTGCGCTTGGTCGGGATCGGTGAGATGATCCAGAATCGGCTTGTCGTATTCATCGACCAGCACGATGACTGGACGGCCATGGCGTTCAGCGGTCAAACGGAGCAATTCCTGCAAATGATCGCGCAGAACCTCCCGCCGGGTGCAGGTCACCCCCAACTCCCGCTCATGATCGGTCAACAGGCGATGTAGATAGTGTTGCAGATCGGCTTGATCAGTCAGGACACCGCCGCCCAAGCTGAGTTTGAGCACCGGATAGCGCACTTCCCAGTCCCAGCGATCATCAATCCATAGCCCGGCAAATAATTCTCGCCGACCTTCGAACAAACAGCGCAAGGTATCGACCAGCAGCGACTTGCCAAAGCGGCGGGGACGTGACAGGAAGTAATAACGCCCACCGTCAATCAATTGCCAAATAAATTCAGTTTTATCAACATAGACAAATGGTTCGCTGCGCATGACTGGAAATGTCTGGATGCCGATAGGCAATTTCTTGCGAGGTTGCATAGGAAGCCTCAATGCCTGTGGCGAGGGGGGCGAGTCAGAAAATCAGCTATAATGATAGATAAATTCTAACCTTCCCACCCAAGGATTCCTGCCTGTGTCGAACAAACCTCACAAATCCGGCGGTTCCGGCCATCGTGTTGCTGCTTCACCCGCAGAACGCAATGCCGCCGTCTCCCTGCTGCAAAGCCTGGTGCGCGGCAATCAACAACTCACCGTGCAAATTAACGGAAAGCCACTGGCGTTACCACAAGCCTTGGCGCTGGCTGAAAAACTGGGTAAGGATGGACAGGTTCAAGCTGCTGGTCTTGTCTACCAACAACTGCTCGAACAGGCGGCTGACTGGCATCGTTCTCAGCGCCTGGATGATGCCGAAGCGGTGTACCGGCAGGTATTTGAAGCGCAACCCATCTATATCGACGCCCTGCACCTGCTCGGCGTGATCTATTCCCAGCGCGGCGACCATGCCACATCCGAACGCCTGATCCGCCAAGCGATCCACATCAACCCCCAAGCGGATACTTATCAAAACAATCTGGGCAAGGCTCTGCAAGGGCAAGGGCGTTTGGAAGAAGCGGCCGACAGCTACCGGCGCACGTTAGAGCTGAACCCCGAGCATGTCCTGGCCTGCAATAATCTGGGCAAGGTTTATGCGGAACTGGGTCAATGGGATAAGGCGGTTGAGGCCTTCCGCCAGGCTGTTGCGCTCCGGCCCGATTTCAACGAAGCCTGCCGCAATCTGGAAGACGCTCTGCAGCGACAAGGCGGAGACGCCGCGTAGAATTCCCCGGGATTGCCTGGAAAACAATGGCGATCCCCGTCTCCGCGGATTGATCTACAGAGGAAAATAGGCTTTCAGAACCAAGGCGATAATGCCGCCTAACAGGATGCCCATCATCCATTTCATCAGAGTCAGTTCTCCCTTGACCTGCTCAAAACGGGTTTCAATTTTGAGGTTCAGCTCGCGGATATCCCGTTTAGTCGCTACATCAGCGTCTCCGGACGCATCCCGGAAAGCCTCGGAAATAGCTTTGGCCTGATTTTCGGGGATGCCTCCCGACTTCAATTTTTCAACGAATTTCAGGGTATCGAAAGTTATCGTCGCCCTGAGCCTCCTTGGGTTGAACCAATATAATGATATCCCGGAGTCGGGGCTTACGACACTCCCTCAAAAAAATCTTCACACCCCCTAAAGCTGCGCCCCCCCCCGCCGATAGAGAAGGGCAAGGCGGAACCCTCCGCCACGATTTCGGAAACAGACCCCTCCGGGATTGCCTAAATTAACGAATTGCTGAGGAGCTATCGCCATGTTAACCATTAACCATAATCAAATGTCGCTGAACGCCCAACGGCAGTTAGCTACCAGCGGTAACCTGCAGAGAACCACCATGGAGCGGTTATCCTCGGGCTTGCGCATTAACTCCGCCAAGGATGACGTGGCGGGCGTGGCGATCGCCGACCGCATGACCAGTCAGATTCGTGGCCTCAACCAAGGTGTGCGTAATGCCAATGACGGTATCTCCTTGGCGCAGACCGCGGAAGGTGCCTTGCAGGAATCCACCTCCATCCTGCAACGGATGCGTGAGCTGTCGGTGCAGTCCGCCAACGATACCAATACCGGTACTGACCGCGCCTCCCTGCAGAAAGAAGTTGGGCAGTTGCAGCAGGAATTGAACCGGATTGCGAATGCCACCGCCTTCAACGGCAAGAACCTGCTGGATGGTAGTTTTAGCGCCCAGAAATTCCAAGTTGGAGCCAACGCCAATCAGACGATCTCAATCAGCGCCGGCAATGCCCAAGCTACAGCGATGGGCGCTCACCAAGTTCAGGCTCAGCAGACTAGCGGTGGTATGGTTGCGAGCGCTAGTGTTAATAATTCTGTCACTGCGGGTACGCTGAGACTCAATGGTTCACTAGGAACCTCGAACGTTCTGGTTACGTCGGGCGACTCGGCCAAAACCATCGCTGCTAATGTCAATGATAAGACATCGGAAACCGGCATCACCGCCCGGGCTACCACGCAGCTCGAAATGAAAGTGTCGGCGACCGGTGCGATCAGTTTTAACTTGAAGGGACAGAACGTTACAAGTAGCGGCACCATCACGCAAGATGTAAAAATCAGCTATAACGTATTAGCTTCTTCGACTACTACCAGCGACGACGATGCTCTGGCTGGCCTGGCGTCGACGATTAACAGCTATACAGGTACGACCGGAGTTACCGCTAAGCTGAATCAAGACAAAACAGGATTGATTCTTGAACAAAGCAATGGTTACGATATTCAGATCACGGGTACTACCGATTCGACTGGTGCGGTGGCGATACAAGGACTTGCCCTTGACCCGACGAGTGGTACTGCAGTATCGAATAGCGGCGGCTACATTGCTGCCGGCACCGCGGTGACTGTGAGTGGGGCAAGTACTACTGCTACGATAGGTGGACAGGTTACTTTTGAATCTGGCAGAAGCTTCAGCGTCGTCGCAACGGGCACGAACGTAGTAGCTAGTGGCACCACTGCTGCAAACTCGAAGTTGAATGCCGTATCCGACGTCAACATTTCCACCCAGATCGGCGCTAACGACGCCATCAGCGTCATTGACAACGCCTTGTCCTTTGTCGATGACCTGCGAGCCGAATTTGGTGCCGTGCAGAATCGCTTCGCCTCGACGATCAATAACCTGCAAACCACGGGTGAAAACATCAGTGACGCGCGGTCGCGGATTCAGGATGCGGACTTCGCGAAGGAAACCGGGAATCTCAGTCGCGCCTCGATCTTGCAACAAGCGGGTACGGCGATGCTGGCTCAGGCCAACCAGTCGCAACAAGGTGTGCTGCAATTGCTGGGTTAAGACTGATCATCGCTCCGCAATACCCAGCGGCGCTATGGCTCCCTCCCCCTCGGGGGAGGGCAGGGCGAAGAAGAAGAGGGTCAGCCATTACTCAGGCGACACACTCAACTCCCCGCTTTGCTCTCCCGATTGGGAGAGGGAGCCAAACCGCGTTCAGGGTAAGGAAAACCAGCATAAATGGATTTCCGGGCGTGAGCGTCACGACTCAAGGAGAAAGTTATGATGTCGAATATCACCGCTGTCAGTAGCGCCTCGTCGCCCCCCCCCGTCAATACCGAGTTGCCATCCAAAGCAGGCTCATCGGAAGATGTAGCGCGCCCAACTCGCACCTACGACCCACCCCAACCACCCGGCACTGACTTGACGACAGCCGGATCCCGCCCTGCGCAAACGGCTGCACCCACTACCAAAGCCCAGGATGCCAAGGCTAAGGATACCAAAACTCAGGATGAAAAAGCCCAGGATGCCAGAACACTGACGATCGCTGTAGATGAACTCAACCAACGTTTCGACGAGTCGCGCATCGGCCTTCAGTTCAATGTGGATGAGAAATCTGAGCAAATCGTCGTCAAAGTGATGGATATCGAAAAGAACGAAGTGATTCGTCAGATTCCACCGAAAGAACTGCTGGATTTGGCGGCTTTTCTCAAAGAGAAAGCAGATGAGGAAGCCCAGCAGATGGAACGCGCCTCGCTAGTGGAGCGTGGTTTGACGCCAAAAGCAGGGGCGCAAGAAGGCTTGTTGTTGAACACCAAGGCCTGACCTACGGCTTCGCATTGTAGTAAAATCCTGTTTAAAGCCCGATGTTGGGCAGCAGCAGTTGTTATTAGGAGGCGCATATGGCTACCATCACGTCAACCGGCACCGGCTCAGGTCTGGACATCGGCTCACTGGTCAAGCAATTGGTTTCCGCCGAATCGACACCGGCGACTAACCGGATCAACCGGCGTGAAGCCAAACTCCAGTCTGAATTCTCAGCGTTCGGCATGTTTAAGGGTTCTTTATCGGATCTCCGATCCTCAGTGTTCTCGATGAGCCTGTCCTCCACCTTCAGTTCCAAAACCGCGACGTCCAGCAATACCAGCCTGTTCACGGCCAGCGCCAGTTACTCCACGATGGTGGCCAGCTACAGTGTCAAAGTCAATCAACTGGCCAAGGCGCACGCGCTGGAATTGCCAACCTCAGTCAATAAGGACGCCCAGCTAGGTACTGGCAAGTTGACCATTAGTGTCGGCAGCGGAGTGGGTCGTGACGTCGCTATTAACAGTACCAACAATACCTTGGAAGGAATCGCCAAGGCGATTAATGAAACCGCAGGGATCGGCGTCACCGCGACGATTCTAAATAGTGGCGATAATCGCCAACTCACCTTGAAATCTACCGCAACGGGCCAAGCCAACACCATCAAGATCGGAGTCGCTGACAACGATGGTACCCCTACCGACGGGTTGGGTCTATCGCAGTTTGCCTATGATCCATCGGCCACGCCTTCTCCGGTGACCAACTTAATCCAGGCGCAGGACGCGCAGGACGCCAGTATTACCATTGATGGCAGCACGACAGCGACCACCAGTTCATCCAATATCTTCCAGTTCACTAGCGGCAGCCTGTCCGGGATCAGCCTCGAAGTCAAATCAGTGGGTGTGGGTGCTGATGCTGCAGCCAGCACCGCCAAACTGGATATCGGACGCAGTACGACTTCCGCTGTCGATGCCGTGGGTGCCTTCGTTAAAGGGTTCAACAGTCTCGTCAGCTCGATCAAATCATTAACCAGCTATGACGCCAAAACCCAACAATCCGGCGCATTACTGGGCGATGCCAGTGTGCGGGCGGTTAATTTCCAGTTAAGAAAAATGCTGACTGGCTCGGTTGGCGGCGCCTCTGCGTTTAAATCCCTGTCGAGCATCGGGATCGAGACCCAGCGGGATGGCACCTTGAAATTCGATAGCAGCAAACTCAAGAGCGCGATGGACGCTGATCCCGCCGGTGTTTCGGCGTTATTTACCGGCGCTGAAGCTACCGGCAGTACAGCGGCTATCGAGGGTTTAGGGACGCGCTTTAAGGATTATCTGGACAAAGTGCTCAGTAGCAGTGGGTCGCTGAACAGCCGAATCGACTCCATTAGCAAAAATATCTCGGGTCTCGACGATGACCGTGAAACGCTGAGTATGCGCATCGAAAAAATCCAGGCGCGTTATTTGAGGCAATTCAGCGCTATGGACTCGCTGGTGGGACAACTGTCGGCGACGGGGAGTTATCTCACCCAACAGTTTGACGCTATGGCCGGCATGTATAAGAAGTAATAGCGTAGAGCCGCCAAATCATGAGCGACATCGGCAGCTTCGGCAGTCAGTGGGCCAACACCGGCGCATCGCAACAGGCCAGGGCTAATGTGCGGCCTGAAACCCCGCCGCCGCTCACTATCCAGAGCGCGGTCGCTCAAACCCTGAACACGCCTCAAACAGCGGTTATGCAATCGCCCACCGCTGGCAACGCGGACTGGCGGCGTGAGACGAATCCCGATGGCCAAGGGCAAGGTGCGCATTCGCCGCCGGAAGACGCCCCGACCCGGGAACAACTGGATGCCTTCCTGGAACGCCTGAACCAGCAGATGCGTCGCCACAATACGCACCTGCAATTTGAAGTCGTCGACGGCAGTACAGACCGGCGCATCCGCATCATCGACCAGGATACCCGCAACCTGGTGCGCTGGATTTCTCTGGAAGAAACCCGGGCGTTTGCGCGCTCCCTGGAAGAACTCGAGATCCAGTCAGCTCCAGGATCGTCAGGCATGGGTAGCGGATTACTCCGAGTCACGGCTTGAGGCGCAATCTGGGAGAGTTTCCCCAAGCGCAAGGTCAAACACCTGGATGCACTGGAAACCGGTTACCGCCCCTGTAGTTATGACGCTGGACCCTCCGCTCGACTATTTCGCCCCTGCCCACGATGTCCTGATGCACTGATGCACCGAATAGGCAACGACCGGTGAGTCCTGAATTCCCAACCCTGCCCCCTTCGAGGTGCGCATCGCTATGCTGAATGTTCCCAAAGCCCTGCAGCAATATCACCAAGTCAATACCCGCAGCGGCGTTGCCTATGCCAGCCCCCATCGTTTGATTCAAATGCTCATGGAAGGCGCGCTTGAACGGATTGCTATCGCCAAGGGATGTATCCAGCGACAAGATATTGCCGCCAAGGGTCAACAAATTGGCAAAGCAGTCGATATTATTGGTGGACTCCGTGAAGGATTGAACGCACAAGCGGGCGGCGAACTCGCTGCTAACCTTGATGCGCTATACGATTACCTGCAACGGCGATTGTTGGAAGCAAATTTGCATTCCGACATTATGATCCTGGACGAGGTCGCTGATCTGCTGCGCCCGATCAAGGAAGCCTGGGATACGATCGGTGAAACTCCGGAGGCCAGTGCCTCTCCTGCATCAACGGTAGACCAACCTGCATGAGTGCCTCTGTGGATTGGGAACCGCAGATTCGGTGATGGCGTTGATTGAGCGTGTAAATGCTCGAACGGATCCAAGCCAGCGAATGGGAAACCGTGACTGATCGGGAAGAACAACATCGCGCCTTGCAAGCTTATCACGATGGGTGAAGGACTGAGCAAGCGCCAATACCGCTAATTTGTGAGGAAAAATTGCCATGCTCACCATTAACCATAATGAATCGTCCTTGAAAGCCCGGCGGCGACTGAACACCAGCGCCGGACTCCTCCGAACCAGCATGGAGCGGTTATCCTCGGGTCTGCGCATCAACTCTGCCAAGGATGACGTGGCCGGCGTGGCCATCGCTGACCGCATGACCGCGCAGATTCGTGGCCTTAACCAGGCGGCGCGCAATGCCAATGACGGCATTTCCCTGGCGCAGACCGGAGATGGCGCACTACAGGAATCTTCCACGGTTCTGCAGCGGATACGTGAGTTGGCCATTCAATCCGCTAACGATACCAATGTCGGTACTGATCGAGCTTCCTTGCAAAAAGAAGTCGGGCAGTTGCAGCAGGAATTAAACCGTATAGCGAGTACCACCGCTTTCAATAGCAAAAATCTGCTGGACGGTACGTTTGACCTCCAGAAATTTCATATCGGCGCCAATGCCAATCAGGCGATTGGGATCACCGCTGGCAATGTCCAAGCCACAGCGATAGGCGCTCATCAAGTTCTTGGCGCTGTTACCGGGATGACCGCAACCGGAGGAACCGTCAACGCTATTACCTCGGGGACGTTGAAAATCAATGGTTCGCTGGGTACTGCAGATGTTCCGGTCAAGACGGGTGATGCCGCCAGAACGGTTGCCGTTGCAGTCAATGATAAGACCGCGGAAACTGGTGTTACTGCCCGGGCCATTACACAACTCGAACTGAAAGTAACAACCAGCGGGGCGTTCAGTTTCAACTTAAGGGGCCAGAACACGGCGGAGCTTGGCACTATTTCGCAAGAGATCAAAATCAGCTACAACGTAGTGGCTTCTTCGACCACGACCAGCGACGATAGCGCGCTGGCCGGCTTGGCGGCAACGATTAATAGCTATACCGGCACGACAGGGGTGACAGCCCAACTGAATCAAGCCAAAACTGGCCTGATTCTCGAACAGAGCAATGGTTATGATATTCAGCTTACCGGGGCTGCCGACTCGACCGCAGTAATGTCAGTACAGGGACTCCAATTCGATGCGACCAACGACGCTTACGTCACAAATTCCGGTGGTTATGCCATCGCCGGCAATGCAACAGGTCTGGTTGCAGGAGCTACGGCTACGGTCGGTGGTCAGGTCATTTTTGAATCGGGTAGGAGCTTTGGCATCGTAGCCAGTGGCACCAACGTAGTGGCTGCGGGTTCCGGTGGGTTATCCAAGCTAAACACGGTAGCCAATATTAGTGTCTCCACCCAGATCGGTGCCAACGACGCAATCAGTGTGGTTGACAACGCATTAGCCTTCGTTGATGACCTGCGTGCGGGATTCGGCGCGGTACAGAATCGGCTGAGTTCGACGATCAACAACCTGCAAACGACGTCTGAAAACATCAGCGATTCTCGGTCGCGGATTCAGGATGCGGATTTCGCCAAGGAAACTGCCGAACTTAGTCGCGCCCAGATTTTACAGCAGGCGGGAACAGCGATGCTGGCTCAAGCCAACCAGGCGCAACAAGGCGTGATGCAATTATTACAGCAATAGGAATAAGTGACCGAGGCTCAAGGCTTAACATGGATTTTGATCCGTTCGGGCAGGCCGTGCTGGATGGTCATTCAGGGAAATGCTCTCAATGAACATCCAGGGTCCCGGTTTCAGCTTCGATTTCCGAAAAATTGAACCCAAACGCCCTGCTGCCCAGCCTGAATCGGCGGTTCAGCCGAAAGCTGAATCCCAAACATCGCTATCCCTGATGAGCCAGGTCAATAGCAAACTACCTGCCGTGCTGACCGGCGTCAAAAGCGACCTCAGCGTCAGTCGTGAAACCGGCTTGCCTGAAGAAACGACCGAGACCCTTACGGAAGAAACTACTTTGAATGGCGCTGAAGGATCCGATGAATCCGGTGATCTCTCCAGCGACTATGAACCGGTGAACGAACGCGATGAAGACCCTGAAGAAACGGATGATCAGACCGAGGAACAACGCCAGCAAAAGGGCAACCACCTGGACACACTGGAAACACAATACCGTTCCCGATTCCTGACCCTCGACCGACTGATTGAGCGGTTGACCGCTACCCACAGTTTTCTGATGCAACCGATCAAGGACTAACCTCGTGAACCTTCCTATCGACTGGGAACCGCAGATTCAGCGTCTACACGACTTGAGCCTTGAAATTCTCGAACTCGCTCAGTCCGACGACTGGGAGATCGTCACCGAGAAGGAAGTCGAACGCCGCGCCCTGATCGAAGCGCTGTTCCAAAGCCCGCCGCCCGCCGAGTGGGTGCCTCTGCTTAAAGATACCGTCCAGGTCACGTTGAGCAGCGATGCCCGGGTGCAGGAGCTGGCACGCACCGAGATGGATAAATTGAGCGACAAGCTCCGGACGCTTAAACAGGGACGGCGCGCCCTCAGTGCCTATGACAACGCCTGAACGGGTAAGATTTTCTTCCTGATGACACCCACACGACCATGACGACCACTCACGATTCTCCCCATTCCAGCCTGATATTCGCCGGCCATCTCCCTCTGGCCTGGCGGGAACTACCGGCATTACCCGACGCGGCCGAGTTGCAGCGCCTGGAACAAACCAACCTGCATATCCTGCGCACCCTGTTTGCCCTGGATATTCATGCCGGCGACCATGGCGAGGATCCTTCGGCTTTTACCAGCGCTTCCGAACTCAAACGTCTGGATTTCAAAGTCGGCCTGCTGCTGGAAATGGTCGGCCACCTGTTCGCCGCGCAGCAAGCGATTCCCCCGGAACGACTGCTGACCCTGACAGTCACTGACGTGACTTGGCGCGCCGACGCTGCTCCACCGCTCAATGCCCTGTTCCGGCTGGAGCTGTACTGCAATCTCAGCTACCCCCGCCCGCTGATCCTTCACGCCTGTGTCAGCGAAACCATCCCATCTTCAAACGATTGTCAAATAAAAGCAACGATTTGCCCGCCCAGTGAACCCCTCCAGGAAGACCTGGAACGCTACATTTTTCTCCGCCATCGGCGCATGATCGCTAACCAGCGCGCCAGTAGCTCGCGTTAAAAATTTGACGCTGCCATGAATGTGGTTAAAATACCTGATATTGTCAGTTGAGATCAGCGCTCGCGCATCCTGCGCCCCCTATTCCCATAACGACACACTCAACGGTTTTGTCTGCACGTCAGCCGTTAGCCTGACTTTTATAAATGGAATAGTCGAGGGTTGCGCAAGTTCCATCTCCTTCCAAGGGTCCCCCTATTGATGAAAACTGCGCTACTCGTCATTGACGATGATCCCATCAGGGCCGGGGAACTTTGTCTATTACTGCAATTTCTTGAAGAAAACCAGGTGACCCGGACCGATGCTGCCAGTTGGCGGGTCTGCGCGGAACATAATCCGGACTTGCGTGCTATCTTCCTGGGCCGATGTGGAACCCAGGATCTGCCGATTGAGGCCATCCAAACCCTGCGCACTTTGGCGCCCCGCGCCGTTATCATCCTGATTGAAGAAGCCGAACAACCCCGCTCCCTGCCCTCGATGCTTGACTCGATCCCCGTTTTTCATTTGTCTCGCCCATTCCATTATTCGCAGTTAAGCCAGATTCTGGCCAAATCGCAACAAAGTCCCAACCGCGATCCTAAACCCGCGCAGTCCCGCCGCAGCGCTGAACTGTTCCGCAACCTGATTGGCAACAGCCCGCACATTGTCCGGGTGCGCGAACTAGTCCAGCGGGTCGCGCCTTCGGAATCAACCGTCATGATTCTCGGTGAATCCGGCACCGGCAAGGAAGTCGTGGCGCGCAATGTCCATTACCATTCCCAACGCAGCCAAGGGCCGTTCGTCCCGGTCAACTGCGGCGCGATCCCCGACAACTTGCTGGAAAGCGAACTGTTCGGCCATGAAAAGGGAGCCTTCACCGGGGCTATTTCAACCCGGCGCGGCCGCTTCGAACTGGCACGAGGCGGCACCCTGTTCCTCGACGAAATTGGCGACATGCCCCTGAATATGCAGGTCAAGCTGCTGCGAGTCTTGCAGGAGCGCACCTTCGAACGCGTTGGCAGCGACCGCAGCATGGAAGCCGACGTCCGTATTATCACCGCGACTCACCGCGATCTCGACGAACTGATCAAGGCCGGCGGATTCCGCGAAGATCTTTACTACCGACTGAACGTTTTCCCCATCGAAATGCCCGCCCTGCGCGAACGGGTTGAAGATTTGCCTTTATTGATTGATGAACTCTTGCAGCGCCTGGTCCATGATCAGGGATCACGGGTCAGCCTGGGCGCTGCAGCGCTGCGTTGCCTGGCGCATTACCCCTGGCCGGGTAATGTGCGTGAGCTGGCTAATCTGATGGAACGGCTGGCGATTATGAAACCGGACAGCCGGGTGGAAATAGCCGACCTGCCCGCCAAATTCCGGGCGTATTATCCAGCAGATCGCATTGAAGACGCGTCTATAGAGAACGGCGACATCAGCGATCTCCCGATACGCTTAGCATCCACCGACGGCACCGCTTTGCCTCCGGACGGTCTCGACCTGCGCCAATACATCATGGGACTTGAATCCGCGCTGATTCAGACCGCGCTGGAAGACGCTAATGGTATCGTGGCTCATGCCGCCTCCCTACTAAAAATGCGCCGCACTACCCTGGTGGAAAAGATGCGCAAATACAATATTCGCCGCGGTGATGAGAGCGAGTAGCGCACGTTTCAGGATTTTAAGAATCCGCCAGAATTTTGGCGCTCCCCGCACCTGTTCAACCTTCCCCGTCATTGTTTAACTTAATAAATTTAATAAAAATTTATTAAAGGCATGGTTCTTGCTTTTTCTTCAGGCATTATCCGCAAGTACGGCTTGCACCCTCAGGGAGCCTGAACCCATGAATACCCTCAACCCGACGAATTCACTCGCCATTGGCGCGCACAACCTGGCCAGTCCTGCCACTCCGGCAATTTTCCAGCCCGCGACTCTGGAATCCGAAGATTTCGCCAGTGTCTTCAAATCCATGCTGGTCGGCGTCAACCAGTCGCAGCAAAACTCTCGGCAACTGACCGAATCCTTCGATCTGGGCCAGCATAATGATTTGACCGGCGTCATGATCGCTCAGCAAAAATCCAAGCTGGCCTTCCAAAGCACCCTGCAGGTGCGCAATAAGCTGATGACTGCCTATCAAGACGTTATGAACATGCCGGTTTAATCGGTGTTCACCGGCCTGCATGATCGTATGACCAGGAGAAAGCGCCGTGGCTGAAGCTGAAGCAAACAACGGGGCACTACCGAATCCGCCGGCTCGGATCGATTGGCGGGAAGAGATGACCAAATTCCGCCGACCCGGTCCCGTGCAAATCGGTATTCTGGTCGGTATGATTGCGTTGCTGGCGCTGCTGATCGCACTGACCCTGTGGTACACAGCGCCCAGCTACGATGTACTGTATCGCGGTCTGGCCGAAGAGGATGCCGGCCAAATCATGGAAGCCCTGCAAAAAGCCAATATTCCCTTTAAGGTCGATTCCCGCAACGGTGCCTTGATGGTCAATGCTGATCAAGTCCACGAAGCGCGGCTAAAACTAGCGGGTCAGGGACTGCCCAAAGGCACCGTCAACGGTCTGGAAGCGCTGGAAAAGCAGGACAGCTTCGGCGTGAGCCAATTCATGGAAACCACCCGCTACCAGCATGCCCTCGAAGGCGAGTTGGCGCGTTCCGTGATGACCATCGGCGCGATTGAAAGCGCCCGGGTTCATTTGGCGTTTCCCCGGGAAACCGTATTCGCCCGCCAGCAACAACCACCGACCGCTTCAATCCTGGTGCGGCTCCGTCCGGGGCGGGTGCTGGATGAAGGCCAAGTGGCCGCCATTATCCATTTGATCGCTTCGAGCGTGCCTAAACTCAAGCCGGAACAGGTTTCAGTGGTCGATCAATACGGCAGTCTGTTGACGCGCAATGGACAAGATGGCGCGAACGGCGGCTTGAATATGGATCAGCTCAACTACTCACGCCAGATTGAAGAACGCTATGCCCGCCGCGTCGAGGATTTGTTGACGCCAGTCTGGGGGCCGGGCCGGGTCCGCGCTCAGGTCTCGCTGGATCTTGATTTCAATACCAGCGAAGAAACCGCCGAACGTTACGAGCCTCGCGAAGAGCCGCGTCCGGTGCGCAGTGAACAATTGCTCGAGGAACACAATCCGCGGCAAAATGCGGTCGGCATTCCTGGTGCACTGTCCAACCAACCCCCTGGAACCGCAGTCGCCCCGGAAGTGGTGCCTCCCCCGAATCCGGCTAACCCGCAAGATCCTGGCGCAATGCAGACCGCGCCTACGCCACCACCACTACCGACCCGCAAGGAAGTGACCCGGAATTATGAGCTGGACAAGCGAGTCACCCAGGTTCGCAGCGGACCAGGGCGCGTGTTGCGAGTGTCAGCGGCAGTGGTGATCGACGACCGGATCTCGTTCCAGGAAGGTAAGCCGGTGCGGACGCCGGTCACTCCGGAAGAAATGGAGCGCATCACCAACCTGGTCAAACAGGCGGTGGGTTTCAATGCCGAACGGGGTGACAGTGTGAATGTCTTCAGCGCGACCTTTGCCCCTTCATCGCTAGCCGCGCTCGACTCACTGAATGCCGTACTTGATGAAATGCCGGTGCCGATGTGGCAACAGGCCTGGTTCCTCGAACTGGTCAAGTGGGGGGTCGTCGCGGTGATGTCGCTCTTGTTCCTGTGGATGGTGGTGCGTCCGGTGATGCGTCGTCTGTTACCGCCGCCAGCGATCGCCACGCCCGCTCTCGAAGGAGGCCAGACCGGCCAGCCGGCCTTGCTGGGTGCTGGTGCCAGTGGTGAGGACAGTGGTCTGGAAGGGCTACTCGAAGATCAGGTGCAAATCGGTGGCGCGTTGCAAAATGGGCGGACTAAGGAAACGGGGTTAGGCGTGGGCAGCCCCGTCGAGCTCCTCGAGGAGCGCATGGATTTGGCTCGTGTCCTGGTGGCCGAAGATCCGAAACGGGCAGTTCAGGTCATCAGAAATTGGCTGACTATTGAGGCGTAAATCATGCCCGAATTAACCACTCCTCTCAAAAACGTCGAACAGGCGGCGGTAGTGCTGATGGCGCTAGGCGAGAGCCACGCCGCGGAAATTCTCCGCCACCTGCAACCACACGAGTTGCACAAAATCGGCGTCGCCATGGCGAATATGACCAATGTCAGCCGCCATCAGATCAGCGAGATCATTCATACGTTCAACGAAGACCTGCAGAACCAGAGCTCGTTGACAGTGGATAGTGAAAACTTCATTCGTGGGGTGCTGAATCGGGCGCTGGGTCGGGAAAAGGCCAAGGGGATTCTGGAACACATTTTCGATACCGATGGGCAAACCGGCGTCGATTCGCTGAAATGGATGGACGCCAGCGCGATCGCCGGTGGCCTGCGCGAAGAACATCCGCAAGTCGTGGCGCTGGTGGCGCTGTTGCCGGCGATGCTGCGCGATGAAGCGCTGTTGCGGGTGGCGATTCTCGACGAAGTGCCTTCTGGCGCGCTGGAAGAATTGAACGAGTTAATCGAGAAACAGGTGATGCGCAATATTAATGCGGCGGCGACTTCCAAGATTGGCGGCGCCAAGCGAGCCGCGGAAATCCTGGGGCGGCTGGACGCCTCGGTGGAAGGCGAGATTCTCGACAAGATCAAGGAAATCGATGCGGATCTGGGTTCCAGGATCGAAGATATGATGGTGGTGTTCGAGAACCTGCTGGGCGTCAGCGACCGCGATATTCAGACGCTGCTGCGCGAAGTGTCGTCCGAGACGTTGCTGGTGGCGCTACGCGGCGCTGATGAGGGGGTGCGCAACAAGATTCTGGGCAATATGTCCAAGCGCGCTGCCGAGTTGCTGCGCGATGATCTGGAGGCTATGCCGCCGGTCAAACTCAGTGATGTGGAAACCGCTCAGAAGGAAATCATGTCGTCCGCCAAGCGTTTGGCGGAGGCTGGCGAAATTACCCTGAGTAGCAAGGGAGATCAGCTTGTCTAAGGTCATTTCAGGCGAAAAACTGACCGCTTATCAGCGCTGGGAGCTGCCCAGCGTCGATCAGCCCTCCGAACCAGAAGCGGAGTCCGCGCTACCGCAGCCAACTCCCGAAGTGTTTTCAGCACCGCCGCCGGGTGGGCGAGGTCGCGAGCGTGCGCCAAAACCCGCATCGGCACCGCCGACCCTGGATGAGGTCGAAGCGATCCAGCGCGAAGCGCATGAGGAAGGGTTTGCCGCTGGCTATCAGGAAGGTCGGCATGAAGGGCGCGAGCAGGGCTATAAAAAAGGTCAGCAGGAAGGCCATACCGAGGGTTATCAGCGGGGTTACGCCGAGGGATTGGCGTCTGGCCGCGACGAAGTGGCGCTGCGGGTGCAGAAGCTGGATCAGATTCTGAATTATCTACAGCAACCACTGGCCAATCTCGATGCGTCGGTTGAGGAAGAATTGAGCCAACTGGCCGCCGAAATCGCCCGGCATCTGGTGCGGCGCGAGC
>JAIFNF010000170.1 GCA_020047885.1 Gammaproteobacteria bacterium
CTATTTCCGCGCCTGTCACGAACTGCCCAGTCCCGGCATCGCCTTCACCACCGTTACGGAACGACTCTGGGGCTGGGGACTGCCTTACCGCTCATTGACCGGCTTCCCGCCCGACATGCCCTATTTCTGCCTCCGCCTCCCCACCGGCGGCGGTAAAACCTGGCTGGCCGCCCGCAGCGTCGCCCTCATCAACACCCACCTGCTACGCACCCCGCACAGCGTCATCCTGTGGCTGGTGCCCTCCCGCGCTATCCGCGACCAAACGCTGAATGCGCTGCAAAACTGCACCCATCCCTACCATGCCGCCCTGCAACGGGCTGGCTCGCTCACCGTACTCGACCTAGAACAGGCGCAGAGCCTGACCCGCGCCACCCTCGACACCTCCACGACGGTCATTGTCGCGACCCGGCAGGCGTTCCAGGTCGAAAATGCCGACAACCGCAAGGTCTACGAATCCAGCGGGGCGTTGATGCACCACTCTGCTCACCGACAACAATATCGTCCCTTACTCGCTGACTAACCTGCTACGCCTGCGCCGACCGTTCATCATCGTGGACGAAGCCCACAACAGCCGCACCGATCTGGCGTTTGACACCCTGGCCCGCTTCCGGCCCAGCGGCATTCTGGAACTGACCGCCACCCCGGACACAGTGAAAACCCCCAGCAACGTCCTGCACAGCGTGTCTGCCGCTGAATTGAAAATCGAGGAGATGATCAAGCTGCCGATTCTGCTGGTCGCTGAACCGGACTGGCGGCAATGCCTGGCCGACGCCATTGCCCGCCGCAACGAATTGCAGGTGCTGGCCGATTTGGAACAACGGGCTGGCGCGGCCTACCTGCGGCCCATCGTGCTGATCCAGGCTGAAAAGCGCCGGCAGGGCGTGGAAACGCTGGACGCCGAACGGGTGCGGCAAGCGCTAATCGACCATCACCGCATTCCGCCTGAAGAGATCGTCATTGCGACCGGCGAGGAAAAAGGTCTGGAGAAAATCGCCGCTGACTATGCCGAAGGCATCGCCGACGAGCGTTGCCCGGTCCAGTACCTCATCACCCAACAGGCGCTGGCGGAAGGTTGGGATTGCCCGTTTGCCTACCTGCTGGTCAGCATGGCCGCGCTGCATTCCGCGACCGCTGTCGAACAACTGCTGGGTCGCGTTCTGCGTCAACCTCAAGCCCGGCATCGCGCCCATCCCGCCCTCAACCAGTCCTACGCCTTCGTGGTCTCGCGTGATTTCGCCGCGACCGCCAATGCGTTGCGTGACCGCCTGGTGCAAGGTGCCGGGTTCGAGCGCCGCGAAGTCCAGGCCTTCGTCACCGCCTCCAACATTCAACAAGCCCCGCTGGATTTGGATCATCCCCTGGAACCCGGCGTCATCCCCTCGGCCATCATCGCCTTGCTGGAAACGCCAGACCTGCACGGTTTACCCCAACCACTCCGCGCCAAACTGGCCTGGGATGCGCTGAACCAGACACTAACCATTACGCAACCGCTTTCCGCCGCCGAAACGCACACCGTCCAGGACACGGTCGCTAGCCCACCCGCCCGGCAAGCCATTGCCGAAGCCGCCGCCACGCAACGCGCCGAGGCACTCGCCTTTTTCCAGACCCCCGCCGAACGCGGCATTCCTTTCCGTGCGCCGCACCTCGCCATCATGACCCAAGGCCAACTGGCACCGTTTGATGACCCGGAACTACTGGATTACCCGTGGACGCTTTCGCCCTACGACGCGCATCTGCACCCTGAAGACCGGTTGACCCTGAACGCCGCCGATCAAGTGGCCGACGGTGGGGAAATCGACATAGACGCGGCGACCGGTACGTTGCAAGCCCGCTTCATTGCCGAACTGCAACGCGACCTCGGACTGGCGTACCGCCCCGACCACTGGGACGAGGTGCAACTCGCCGCCTGGCTATGCCGCAACCTGCCTGACCCGACCCTGACCCATGCCAGCAAGCAGGCGTTTGTTGCGGGCTGGCTGCAAGAACTACTGGCGCAGGACGGCTATGCTCTGGCGCGAGCCAATCGGCAGAAGTTCGTCATTCGCAACCTGCTGGAACGGCGGATTGACGAATTACGCACCGCTGCCGCCCGCCAAGCCTATCAACAAACGCTGTTTGGCGCGGGCCGGGAAACGCGGGTCAAAGTCGATGACGCCCTGGCTTTCCAGTTCCCGCCGCACGGCTACGCGCCCAGCCGCGATTACGACGGACGCTTTGGCCATTTCGCCTTCCGCCGGCACTACTACGGACGCATCGGCGATTTCGACAGCCGCGAAGAATTTGAATGCGCGACGTGGCTGGACACCCAGGCGCAAAAAGGTCGTATCCACTTCTGGGTGCGTAACCTGGTGCGCAAGGAAGGCGGCTCGTTCTTCCTGCAAAAAGCCGATGGCCGCTTCTACCCGGATTTCCTCTGCCAGTTGCCGGATACGGCGATTCTGGCCGTCGAATACAAGGGCGCTGATCGTTGGCAGAACGCTGAAGATGACCGGTTGATCGGCGGCCTGTGGGAAGCACTCTCTGCAGGTCGTTGCTGGTTTGTGATGATCACTCAGCGGAACTGGACCGGGATTGACGGCAAGCTAAGCCATTGAAACCGATATTCCTGCGCATCGACCGTTAGGGATAGAGCTGACATTGGATAGTGCTAGAATCAACATTCTGGCTGCTCGAATGACGGCGGCTGTCGCTATCCCACCACGCAGGAGTAAACAATGAAGCAACTCATCGGATTAGCTGTACTCGCTTTAGGTTTGACCTTAACTGCCGCGCCGGCCAGCGCCGTTGTCTATTGCAAGACCGTCGGCGTACCCAAGGGTTGTGTTCAGCGACCTGTCGCCGCTAATCCCGGTGGCGTCGGGGGTCCCGCCTCGGGCGTTGGCGTTCTGCCCGGTGCCGGTGTCGGTACGGCTGGCCCCCCGGGTGCGGGCGCCGCCAATCGAAATGGCGGAGTCAACCGTGCGGGTGTGCGGCGCTAAATCTCCAGCGAGGAGAGGACAATTTTCAGACTGTCGCTAAATCCTCCCCCGGCCAAGTCAAGTTCGGAGGAGGGGAACGTTGCTATGCGGTTCAGCCGGCGGGTTGATTTAACAGGTATTCCTGCGCATCGACCGTTGCAATCGCGGTCATGTTGATGCTCCGGGTTGTTGAAGCAGTGAAAACGGTGACCGGTGGGTCGCCGTTTTTGTTGGCGCAGTCAGAAATGGGTCTGGAAAAACACAACAGAACTGTTCTAATCTTTGCCCTATGAACCCCCATCAATTCAAACGCTGGCTGGCGCAACAGGGAGCAACTTTTCAACCGGGAAAGGGCGGACATCTCAAGGTGTTTCTGAACGGTCGCCAATCGGTGTTGCCCATGAGTTCCGGCGAACTCAAGAAGGGGACGCAGGAAAGCATCAAAAAGCAGCTCGGGCTGAAGGAGTAAAGAGGATGCTAAATCTGGATTATCCCGTTCATCTGGAGGCTGCCGAGGAAGGCGGTTTTGTCGTGACATTCCCGGATGTGCCGGAAGCCATTACCCAGGGCGAGGATGAAGACGAGGCGCTGCTGCGGGCGGTCGATGCCCTGGAAACCGCCTTGTCCTTTTATATCGACGATCGCCGCCCGCTACCGATTCCCTCTACAGCCGCTGGTCGGCCCGTTGTGCGCCCGTCCGCGCTGGAAAGCGCCAAGCTGGCGTTGTATGTAGAAATGACCCTGCAGGGCGTCCGCAAATCGGAACTGGCGCGGCGGCTCGGTTGGCGTCCGCCGCAGGTCGATCGGCTGTTTGATTTACGACACGCCTCCCGCTTCGATCAGATCGAAGCGGCGGCTCGTGCGTTGGGGCGGCGGGTGAATGTGACGTTGTCGGTTTAGAACTTGTACAGAGAGGAGTGCTACATCGTTTCTGATCAGCCAGACTGCCGACATCAGTAGATGTTCCTGCGCATCAACCGCCGCAATCGCGGTCATGTTGATGATCCGCCGCCGGTGTTACCGTCACCATCCGGCTCTGGCTCGGGTATCGCAGGGGGGCTTGACGCTCGCCCATGCTGGAGACCGTCAAAATGCTCAAGATTTTTGTTAGCGGCATTTTCACCCCAGTCTGGCAGCCGCCGCGGCAACGTGACCCGCCAGGGCAGTCACGAATGTTCTGAGTCCTGTCATCGACGACAATTCTGAAAACTCCCCGGTCTCGGCAGCGCTGCGGGGCGACGTGATGAAGGCAGCCGCGGTGTAAAGCTGTTCCTTTACCAATTTCTGACAGAGCAAGTCATAGCGCATGAGGTACGACGCCCCCTTAAACTCCTTGAAAACTGGAAAGTGCGGTGACGTATCCCTGACCGCACATCTGGATTTCTGGGCATCCTCGACCATCATCAACCAGCCAACGAAAGGACGCGGTTGTTTGCCGAATGCCTCTTCACGGTAGGCTGTCCAGAGATCGTGCGCGGTGCCGATGGCCTCTTCGGTTCGATTGTTGAAGTTATTCCCGAACGAACCCACTTGGCTTTTTAACTCGATGGCCGCGATCAACTCGCTCTTGTAGATGACAAGAAGATCCCATAGCTTTGTCGGCCTGAAGTAGCCGGGCAGTGTCAGCATTGCCCGGTTCTGATGAATCTCGGCATGGGCGAGTCCATTGGCCCGCACGATGTCGAGTACCAAAGCGAGGAATCCGTCCATGTTTTTGCCAGCGGTAACGCCAGCGCGCTCACCTTGGTCAGCCTTGCCGGACTCAATCTGCTTTTGTCTCGCAGCCTCACGGTTTCCCCAGAAGGCTTTTACAGCCTCATGGGTTTTTTGTTCGTAATCGACAAGATCAAGGGTCATTTACTCCCCACTGCCTCCAAGAGAGGATCGCTCTTCGTTGCTAAGTTCAAATAGTTTAAATACTGCGCGGTTGCAGGCCTGAAAATCCCGCTTTGTTGCCGCTTCCGCCAGCTCTGTCCGCAATATTTTCGAGATACTCGCCCATTGTGGGATGCGGATGCGGCGCAGGTATTGAGCCTGAAACCGAAGATACCCGCCGCGCATTTTAGTCGAGTAGCTTGACATGAATAGACGTGTAATGTCTGAAAGCATCACGGCTTGCAATGCTCTTAAGTCCCACTCGTCGGACGTGACGTAGTAAAGATTATGGTGCGGGTACAGTTCTCCACCCTCAAAAACGATATGAGCCTCGCCCTTGATGTCGGGAATCAGGAGCTTTGGCCTTGATGCCAGCGCCGGGGTAATACGGTCGATCGTACGATACCAGTGGTTTGGGGACTTCTGGGCGCAGTGGCGGCTCGCAATAACGTCTCGGCGCTCCTCTAGGTAGCGGCGCAGGCGTGGATAGCTCCGCAACTCGACAAGGCCGCCACCCTCGACAAACGGATTGATGACACCTTGACCGCGCCATTGCACTTCGCCAGATAGGATGTCTTTCGTTGTAACCAACGGTAGTTTGCGATCAGGCTCCACGTCGAGGGTATCAAAGTCGCCGATATAGGCCTTGTCCGCGCCGGTTGCAACACCGATACCTACCTTGCAGCCCACCTCTTCCAAACTTGGGAATTGTTTTTCCAGGCGGCGAATCAGTGCCATCTGATCCGAAGATTCGAGCAACCACGGTTCTACCCCATGAGTGACTCGAGCCAGTTCGCGTACTGAATGGGTCTCATTCGGCAGGTTCCCCGCACGCAGCGCATTGGCCAAGTTCGCCAGTGTGACCCGGTCGATGGCTGGGCGATGGGCAATGCGTGTAGCACCGGGAGTTTCCCGGCTAATGATGGTGATGGCTGGGTAGGCGATCACATCGGAGTGAAACGCCGGCGTATCCACCATATCGACATAGATTTTTAGATGGAACTGATCGGCCACGAGGCGACGAAGTAGTCCGCCATAGCGGTTTTTCATCCAGCGATCCGCACAGATAAAACCCAGACTCCCACCCTTCGCCAACGCTAAGAGCGAGCGCTCGATGAACGGAATGTAAATGTCGGCCCGGTCATACATCGTCTGGTAGCGACTGCGGTACTCAGCTAGTAACGGCGCTGGAATCAGCTCTTGGCGAACATAGGGAGGGTTTCCGACAATAAAATCGAATGGCCCTTCAAGTGGTTCGAGAAGGAAGTCGCCATGCACAAACCAAAGATCAGCTAGTGCTACTGCGGATTGATCCTCTATCGCTTCTTGCTTGAGCCGCTCAATCACGGCTGCGCGGGTAGTAGAAAAGGTTTTGCCATGCAGTTCAACCGCGCGAATGGCATCGCCTAACTCTTCGACTATGGTTTTTGCGTGTTGCGATGATCTCCACGCTGCCAGCAATCGACCGATGGCTGGCAATAGAAAGTCGCCGCCACCGAATGACGGTTCCAAAAGTCGCTTTTGATGGAGCGGTTGATCCATCGTGTAGCCGGCCAGGTCGAGGATGAAATCCACGACCTCGGCGCGCGTAAAGATGGCCCCGCGAGATTCGGTATCTGCGGCTGCAGACAACTTTTCAATCGCAGTAGCAACCATCGGCGAATGAGTACAAACCGATTCGCCAAACAAATCAAAGTTAAGTTGCTGCGATGTTATGTGCATGGTCCTATTTTATCCTCAGCCAACGGCCTCTGAAAAAATTTCCCACACAGCGGATGCTTTGTTGAGTCAACGTTCAAATTCCCCCCGGTACCCTTCCACCGGGAGGAGAAATGAACGCTCCTGTTTCCGATCAGCCGGGTTGCCGATTCAGCACATGTTCCTGTGCATCGACCGTTGCAATCGCCGTCATATTAATGATCCGCCGCGCACTCGCTGAACGGGTCAAAATATGCGCCGGTTTGGCCAAACCAAGGGTAATCGGCCCCACCGAAACGCTGTGGGTAATCTCCTGGAGCAGGTTGTGGGAGATGTTGGCGGCATCCGCATTGGGCATGATCAACAGGTTCGCCGCGCCCTGCAATGGCGAATTCAGGAACACCCGCTTGCGCAATTCCTCCGATAACGCCGCGTCACCGCGCATTTCACCATCGACTTCCAAATTCGGCGCACGCTGGCGAATCAGTTCCAGCGCCTCGGCCATTTTACGAGCCTGCTGCGATTTGTGAGAACCGAAGCTGGAATGGGATAACAGGGCGACTTTCGGCGGTAAAAAGCGGCTGACTTCTTCCGCCGCCAGCAAGGTAATATCGGCGATCTGCTCGGCAGTGGGATCCGCATTAATATCGGTATCGCAGAAGAACAGTGGCCCCTGCGAACTGATCAGCATGTTCATCGCCGCCGGCGTCCTCACGCCTTCGCGTAGACCGACAATATCCAGCACATATTCCACATGATCTGGATAGCCGCCGATCAAGCCACACAGCAGGGCGTCGCCATAGCCCAGGCGGAGCAGCAGCGCCCCAATCACCGTGGCGCGGGTGTTGACCCGGACGCGGGCTTTGTTGGGATCGACGCCATAGCGTCCCCGCAACCGGTGGTATTCCTGCCAGCATTCCTCATAGTGCGGATTGTTCTGCGGGTCAATCACTTCAAAGTCCTGCTCGGGACGGATGCGCAGACCGAGTTCAGTAATGCGCTGTTCAAGCCGCCAGCGCCGGCCAATAAGAATCGGTCGCGCCAAGCCTTCGTCGATGACGCCTTGCACCGCCCAGAGCACCCGTTCTTCTTCAGCCTGGGCGTAAATCACCCGCTTGGGATCCGCTTTGGCACGGTTAAACACCGGGCGCATGATCAGGCCGGAACGGTAGACCCGCTGGCTCAGTTGGGTGCGATAGGCGGCAAAGTCCTCAATCGGGCGGGTCGCGACGCCACTCTCCATTGCGGCCTTGGCGACGGCCAGCGGCAGGGTGAGCAACAGGCGCGGCTCGAACGGTTTGGGAATCAGGTATTCCGGCCCGAAGTTGATCGGCTGATCACTGTAGGCAGCGGTTTCTTCCTGGGAATGCGGTTCACAGGCGAGTTGCGCCAGGGCGCGGACGCAGGCCAGTTGCATCTCCTGATTGATCGTGGTCGCGCCCACGTCCAGCGCCCCGCGAAAGATGTAGGGAAAGCACAGGACGTTGTTGACCTGATTGGGATAGTCCGAGCGCCCGGTGGCGATAATCGCATCGGGTCGCGCCGCCTTCGCCACTTCCGGCATGATTTCCGGAACCGGGTTCGCCAGCGCCAGAATCAGCGGTCGAGCGGCCATGGTTTTGACCATGTCCCCGGTCAGCACGCCGGCCTTGGACAGTCCCAGAAAAATGTCAGCGCCCACAATGGCGTCGGCGAGAGTGCGTGCCGGGGTATCGGCGGCATAAGCGGCTTTCTCCGGATCCAGCGGCCCCCGACCGTGATAGATCACGCCCTGGCTATCGCACACGATGACATTTTTGCGATTCAGGCCCAGCCCAACCAGCAGATCGAGACAGGCGATGCCTGCCGCACCCGCCCCGGAGGTGACCACTTTCACCTGGTTCATCTCTTTGCCAATCAGCAGCAGAGCGTTCAGCACCGCAGCAGCGGTAATGATCGCGGTACCGTGCTGATCGTCATGGAACACCGGAATTTTCATCCGCTCGCGCAACCGGCGCTCAACCTGGAAGCATTCCGGGGCCTTGATGTCTTCCAGGTTGATGCCGCCAAAGGTAGGTTCCAGACTGGCGATGATTTCAACCAGTTTATCGGGGTCACGCTCGCTGATTTCGATGTCGAACACATCGATGCCGGCGAATTTCTTGAACAGGACGCCTTTGCCTTCCATCACCGGTTTGGACGCCAGCGGGCCGATGTCGCCCAGGCCCAATACCGCCGTGCCGTTGGTGATGACCGCCACCAAATTGCCACGGGCAGTGACCGTGGACACTTCGCGGGGATCTTCGACAATCGCTTCACAGGCCGCAGCGACGCCCGGCGAATAGGCCAAGGCCAGATCAAACTGGTTGGCCAGCGGCTTGGTCGGGGTCACTTCGATCTTGCCGTAGGGGAGCATGCGGTGGTAGCGCAGGGCGCGTTCGTTGAAATCATCAGCCATGGTGCAAGGGATTCCTGGGGGTGAGAGCGGGGGATTCCGCTTAAATGACATTAAATCTGATTTATTTTACATCAATTTTAATTTATAGTAACTGAACTTTCCTTTTTAAGACCAACGCCTATGCTAACCGCAGCCCAGTTGAAAGCAGCCCGAGCGTTATTGGGCAAGGATCAGCGCACCCTCGCGGAAGCCGCTGATTTATCGCTGCCCACCATTCAGCGCATGGAAGGCAGCGACGGCGCGATTCGTGGCAACATTGATTCACTGGTCAAGCTCATCGCGGCGCTGGAAACTGCCGGTGTGGAGTTGATCAACGAAGGCGCTGTCAGTGAAGGCGGCGGGCGTGGGGTTCGGTTGAAGCGCTAAGAAGCTACCGTCTTTCAACCTGAATAGCCGACCTCCCGAACCACCCCGTCGCTTCGCGCCACCCCTCCTTGGCCAAGGAGGGGAATCCGGAAGTTCGGTGATCATCGGGAAATGCCAACCGGGTACTCCATAGCGGAAAATCTGATGAAGCCCGATCAGAAACATCCATTTTACTTACCGTTAGGTACTGCGCTGCGCGATAAGCTGCGGGGCGGCTATAACCTCACAAAATTGCGGGCGGACATGCTTGCTGGCGTCACGGTCGGTATTGTCGCGGTACCACTGACCATGGCTTTGGCGATTGGCAGCGGCGTACCCCCACAATATGGCCTGTACACCGCGATTATTGCCGGTTTGTTGATCGCATTGACTGGCGGCTCCCGCTTTAGCGTGTCCGGGCCGACCGCCGCCTTCATTATCATTCTCCATCCCATTGCCGAAAAATATGGCTTGGGCGGACTGGTCACTGCCGGGTTCATGGCCGGGATGATGATGATTACGATGGGCGTCGCGCGGATGGGTAAGTTGATCCAGTTCATTCCCCATCCGGTGACGACCGGTTTTGCGACCGGCATCGCGGTGGTCATCGCCAGTCTGCAATTCAAGGATTTTTTCGGACTGCAACTGGCCGTGCAACCGGAGCATTTTCTGGAGCGGATGTGGTGGGTGGGTCACGCATTGCCCCGCTTTCACGCGCCGGACCTGATCATCGGCGCGGCGACATTGACCTTATTGCTGTGGTGGCCGCGCCTGAAAACCGGCTGGCCTGCGCCACTGATCGGTGTTATCGCGGCGACCACGCTGGCCTGGCTGCTCAACCGGTTCGTTGAGGGTTTTGAGGTGGCGACCATCGCTTCCCGCTTCAGCTATGTGCGCGACGGGCACATCCTGCCCGGTATTCCGGCAGTCCTGCCGCACTTTTTGCCCCCGTGGCAGTGGCCCGGCCTGGATGGCCAGCCGCTGGGGCTGTCGCTGGATTTGGTCAAGGACCTGCTCGGGCCGGCGATGGCGATTGCGCTGCTGGGCGCGATGAAGTCGCTGTTATGCGCGGTGGTCGCTGACGGCATGACCGGAACCAAGCATGATCCCGATGCGGAACTGATTGGGCAGGGCATCGGTAACGTGGTCGCGCCGTTCTTTGGCGGCATTGCCGCTTCCGGGGCGCTGGCCCGGACGGTGTCCAATATCCGCGCGGGTGCTCGTAGCCCACTGGCGGCGGTGTTCAATGCCCTGTTTGTGCTGCTGGTGTTGCTGGTGCTGGCACCGGTGCTCGGGTCTATGCCGATGGCGGGTCTGGCGGCCTTGTTGCTGCAGGGTGCCTGGAATATGAGCGAACACCAGCATTTCCGCCACATAGTCCGGGTTGCGTCCGGTAGCGATATTTTGGTGTTGCTGGTCTGTTTCGGCTTGACGGTCATTTTTGACATGGTGACCGCTATTACTGTTGGCGTCGTGCTCGCGTCGCTGCTGTTTATGAGTCGTATGGCGGAATTGAGCGGGGGGAAGCATATCGCGGCCGATCATCCCCGTTTGGAGAGTCCGTTACCGGAAGGGGTGCGGCTTTACGAAGTCACCGGTTCGCTGTTTTTCGGGGCTGCGGAAAAGGCGATGAGCGCCCTGCATGACATTGGTGCCCGGCCGCGAGCGGTCATTATCGACATCACCGGCGTCACCGTCATGGATGTATCCGGGCTGGTGGCGCTGGATTCGGCCATTGAGCGCCTGCTCGGTGATGACGTTCTGGTGGCGGTCGCCGGCGTCCATGGCCAACCGGCGTTGTTAATGCGGCGGGCGGGTTTACGCAACATTCCGGGCAAGCTATTGTTATCAGCAGGCCTGCCGCAGGCTCTGATGCGTGTGCGGCGCTATTTGGGCGAGTCGGCTTCCGGTCAACCGCTACTGACGGACGCCATCACTTGAACTACGCAGATGGATTGAACCTTTTATTGGACGCTTAACGGGTGAATCTCGCCACTATGCCGTTGCCTCTACTCTTGATGTTATCCATGGCTTTGCTGGCCATCGGCGTTTACGCGGTCGCTGCTGCACGGCAACCGGCGGGCAGTCGCCGGATTTACAGTGCGGCTCTGACAATCAGCACGCTCGCTTTAATCCTGGCGTTGACGCATCTGCTCACCGCTCCGGAACCGGCGACGCTGACCTTGCCGCTGGGTCTACCCTGGTTGGGCGCGCATTTCCGCTTGGACGCGCTGTCCGCCTTTTTCCTGACCGTGGTCAATTTGGGCGGCGGCATCGCCAGCCTGTTCGCCCTCGGTTACGGCCAGCATGAACGCGCCCCGGAGCGGGTGTTGCCCTTTTTTCCGGCGTTTCTGGCCGGGATGAACCTGGTGGTGTTGGCCGACGATGCGTTCACGTTCCTGTTTGCCTGGGAATTTATGTCGCTCAGTTCCTGGGCGCTGGTGATGGCGCATCATCAGGAACCCGCCAACGCTCGCGCCGGTTATCTGTATCTGGTCATGGCCTGTTTCGGTACCTTGGCGCTATTGCTGGCCTTTGGAGTCATGGCCGGTCCGAATGGCGGTTACGACTTCGCGACGATTCGCGCCGGTGACATGTCGCCGGGCGTAGCGACCGCGGCCTTATTCCTGGCGCTGCTGGGCGCGGGTTCCAAGGCCGGGCTGGTGCCGCTGCATGTCTGGTTGCCGCTGGCGCATCCCGCCGCGCCCAGCCATGTGTCGGCGCTGATGAGCGGGGTGATGACCAAGGTGGCCATTTATGGCTTTATCCGCATCGTGTTCGATCTGGTCAGCCAGCCGATTCCCTGGTGGGGCGGCGGACTGGTGTTGGCCTTGGGCGGCATCACGGCGGTACTCGGCGTGTTGTACGCGCTGATGCAGCATGATTTGAAGCGGTTGCTGGCGTATCACACCGTGGAAAATATCGGGATTATTTTCATTGGGTTGGGGCTGGCACTGGCATTTCAGGCGAACCTGATGTACGCCAGTGCGGCGATGGCGTTGACCGCTGCGCTGTTTCATGTTCTCAATCATTCGCTGTTCAAAAGCCTGTTGTTTCTGGGCACGGGCGCGGTGCTGACGGCCACCGGCGAGCGCGATATGGAGCGGCTGGGGGGATTGATTCACCCGATGCCGTGGACGGCACTGGCCTTTCTGACTGGCGCAGCGGCGATTTCCGCGTTACCGCCGCTCAATGGCTTTGTCTCGGAATGGCTGACGTTCCAGGCGATTCTGTTGACCCCGGAATTGCCGCAATGGCTGCTCAAATTCCTGGCCCCGGCAGTCGGCGCATTGCTGGCTTTGTCCGCTGCGCTGGCCGCGGCCTGCTTCGTCAAAGCCTTCGGCATCACCTTCCTCGGGCGTCCGCGTTCCCCCGCTGCCGCCCAAGCGCAGGAAACCGACCGCTATTCACTGGCCGCGATGTTCACCCTGGCCGCGCTCTGTTTGCTGGCCGGGATTCTGCCGGGTCTGGTGGTGGACGGACTGGGGTCGGTCGTTGGACTGCTTAATGGCGGGGCACAACTGGTGGCGCAATACAACCAGCCCTGGTTGACGCTGGCACCGATTGTCGATGTGAAAGGTTCCTATAACGGCCTGCTGGTGTTGACGTTTATGGCGCTGTCGGGAACCGCTGCCGCCTTCCTGATTCATCGACTGGCGTCGAATGCCCTGCGGCGCGGTCCGGCCTGGGATTGCGGCTTTCCTGACGCCAGCCCGGCGACGCAATACACTGCGGGCAGCTTTGCGCAGCCAATCCGCCGGGTATTTGGCAGCATCGTGTTTCAGGCGCGGGAGCACATCACGATGCCGCCGCCCGGCAATGGCAGTCCCGCGAAGCTGGAGGTGCAGATGCGCGATCCGGTTTGGGATTATGGCTATGCGCCGATCACGACTGCTGTCATTGCCGCGTCGACCCGCGCCAATGATCTGCAATATCTGACAATTCGTCGCTACCTGAGCCTGGTGTTTGGCGCACTGGTCGCTCTGCTGTTGGGGATGGCGCTATGGCGTTGATCATGGATTACCTGGTGCAGGGCGGCCAAATGGTGCTGATGCTGTTGCTGGCGCCGCTGGTGACCGGTTGGGTGCGCGTCCTCAAGGCGCAGTTGCTGCGTCGGCGCGGGCCGTCCCTGCTGCAACCTTACCGCGATTTTCTGAAACTGTTGCGCAAGGAAGTCGTGCTGGCGGATTCGGCGTCCTGGCTGTTTCGCGTTGCGCCCTACATCATCTTTGCCGCGATTTGGGTGGCCGCTTCGCTGATTCCCACCTTCGCCGGCGGCCTGATGTTCAATTGGACGGCCGATTTGATCGCGATTGTTGCGCTACTCGGCACCGCCCGGTTTTTCCTGGCGCTGGCCGGTCTGGATGTCGGTACGAGCTTTGGCGGGATCGGCTCCAGCCGCGAGATGATGATTGCCTCGCTGGCGGAACCAGCGATGTTGATGATGGTGTTTACCCTGTCGCTGCTGGCTGGATCGACGGAACTGACCACGGTTGCCCACTTCATGCAGGTGGCCGATGTCGGCTTGCGCGTCTCATTGGCATTGGCGCTGCTGGCCCTGCTGATGGTGGCGATTGCCGAAAATGCCCGCATTCCGGTGGACAATCCGGCGACTCATCTGGAGTTGACCATGGTGCATGAAGCGATGGTGCTGGAATATTCCGGGCGGCATTTGGCACTGATTGAACTGGCCGCGTCGCTCAAGCTGTTGCTGTATCTCTCGCTAATCGGCTGCATCTTTGTGCCCTGGGGCATGGCGAGCGTTGGCGAGGCTGGGATGGCGTATCTGGTCGGGATTGCGGCCTATGTCGGTAAGCTCGCGGTCGGCGGGTTCCTGCTGGCGCTGTTCGAGACTAGCATCGCCAAGATGCGGGTCTTCCGCGTCGATCAATTCCTGGGGGCCGCGCTGATGCTGGGACTGCTCGGTGCCCTGTTGCTGTTCGTCTCACGGAGTTTGTAATGCACAGTCTGGAATTTGATATTGCCCACTTCCTGGCCGGCGGTATGGTGGTCATCAGCCTGCTGTTGCTCTATCAGGATCGGCTGTATGCGCTGATCAATGTGTTTGCCCTGCATTCGCTGCCTATATTCAGGACGCGCATCACCTCTACGTCACGGCGGGCATTGCCTTGCTGTTCAAGACGATCTTTATTCCGGTCGCGCTGCATCGGATTATTCGGAAACTGGGCATTCATCGCACCCTGGAAGTGGTCGGTGGCGTCGGGCGGGATATGCTGGCCGGCGCGGCGCTGGTGGCGCTGGCAATTCTGGTGATGTTGCCGGTCACGGCGGGCGCGGATGCGCTGTCGCGGGAGGATCTGGCGTTTGCCTTGGCGGTGGTGTTATTGGGGCTGCTGCTGATGATCAGTCGGCATAACGCGGTCAGTCTGGTGATCGGATTCATGTCGCTGGAGAACGGGCTGGTGCTGGCTGCGGCCGGGGCGCGCGGGATGCCGCTGGCGGTGGAAATCAGCGTGGCCTTCTCGGTGCTGATTGCGTTGATCGTGATTGGCGTGTTCCTGTTTCGCATCCGCGAACGGTTTGACAGTGTGGATATGCAGGCGATGGATGCCTTCCGGGAGGAGCGGCGGCGATGAGTAGCACGTTGGGGTTTATCGCGATGACGGCGCTGTTGGTCGTTCCCGCCGGGTCGGCGCTGCTGCTGGCGCTGCGGTCGAGTTATCAAATCGGTGCACGGCTGAATGTCGGCGCGGCGCTACTCTGTTTGTTGGCGGCTATCGTGCTGTTGGGCGCCCGGCCGGAAGACAATCTCTATCTGCGGGTCGATGATTTTAATATCTATCTGATCGTTCTGAATAATCTGGTCAGTTTCACCACCAGCCTGTTCAGCGCCGGGTACATCGGCCATGAACTCGAAACCGGGCGGTTGACGCCGAAGTATTTGCGTTTCTATCACGCGATGTATCAGGCGTTGCTGTTCTCGATGAATTTGGGATTGTTGGCGAATAACATCGGGTTGCTGTGGGTGGCGATTGAACTGGCGACGCTGGTGACGGTGCTGATGGTCGGCATTTACCGCACCCGCGCTGCGTTGGAAGCGGCCTGGAAGTATTTTATTCTCGGCAGTCTGGGCATTGCCTTGGCGCTGTTTGGGACGATTCTGGTGTATCTGGCCGCGCAGCCGGTGATGGGGCCGGGTTTGCCGGCGATGGCTTGGGATCAGTTGCTGATTCACGCTCATGCTTTTGATCCGGCGCTGCTGAATCTGGCGTTTATCTTTTTGCTGCTCGGTTATGGCACCAAGGCCGGTCTGGTGCCGCTACATGCCTGGTTGCCGGACGCTCATGCGGAAGGTCCGACGCCGATTTCGGCGGTGCTGTCCGGCCTGTTGCTGAATGTGGCGCTGTATGCGGTGTTGCGCTTCAAAATGTTGATGAGCGCCAACCCGGCAGCGCTGGCACCGGGACCGCTGATGGTGGCGATGGGCTTGCTATCCTTGCTGTTCGCCGGGTTCATGTTCTATCGCCGGGGCGATATTAAACGCCTGTTTGCCTACTCGTCGATTGAACACATGGGCATTATCACCTTTGCGTTCGGCATGGGCGGGCCATTGGCCAACTTTGCCGGTTTGCTGCACATGATGATGCACAGCCTGACCAAGTCAGCGATTTTCTTCGCGGTCGGCCACATTTCCCAGGTCAAGGGCACGCAGCGGATTTCCACCATTCGCGGCCTGACTGCGACGCATCCACTGCTGGGTTGGGGACTGGTGGCGGGCGTTATTGCGATTGCCGGGATGCCGCCGTTCGGGGTGTTCATGAGCGAGTTTCTGGTGGTGAGTTCGACTTTTGCCCGCGAACCGTGGTTGGCATTGCCGTTGGTTCTGGGATTGCTGCTTGGGTTTGGCACGTTGCTTTGGCGGTTGCATGGCTTGGCGTTCGGGGAGTCGCACGGCGCGAATATGCCGGGACCGACGTTCATCAGTACCCTGCCGATGCTGGCGCATCTGGCGCTGGTGTTTATGGCGGGATTCTGGTTACCGGGGCCGTTGGTGGTCTGGTTTCAGCATGTCGCTGCGTTGCTGGGTTAAGGAGGGGAGATGAACGCAACAGCTTCATTGCGGACACTTCTGGAAGCAGGTCGGCCCGTCGCTGAACATCGCCCCTGGCTACGGGTGATCGTGACGCCGGAACTGTGGACGACCCTGAGCGAAGGGTTAGCCCGTGGCTCCTGGACACTGTTGGGATTGTGGGGCGAAATTGGCATAGTCCATCTGGCGTTGCGCGAGGACTCCAGCGAATCAATAGTTGTCGCCAGTCTGCCCTGTCCGGAAGGGCGGTTTCCTTCGGTTGGTCGGCTGCACCCGCCAGCGCAACGACTGGAGCGGACTATCGCGGATCTGGTGGGCTTGCAACCGGTGGAGGCTCCGGACTTTCGTCCCTGGCTGGATCATGGCCGTTGGCCGGTGCGTCATCCACTCGGGTCAGCGACTCCGCCCAGTCAGGCGTTGCCGCCGTACCGGTTCCTGCCGGTGATCGGTGAAAGTCTGCATCAGATTCCGGTCGGGCCGGTTCATGCGGGCATTATTGAACCGGGACATTTCCGCTTTACCGCGAATGGCGAAGCCGTGGTGCGGTTGGAAGAACGGCTTGGCTACGTCCACAAGGGGATTGAAACCCTGTTGCAGGGGGCGTCGCTGGACAAGGCGGCGCGGTTGGTCGGCAGGGTGTCGGGAGACAGTACAGTCGCTTATGCGCTGGCGTTCGCCCGGGCGGTTGAAGCGGCGACGGAAACGGAAATTCCAGTGCGGGCGCACTGGCTGCGGGCATTGATGGCGGAACTGGAGCGATTGGCCAATCACTTTGGCGACATCGGCGCGATTTGCAACGACGCGGCTTTTTCACTGATGCTGGCGCATTGCGCGGTGTTGCGCGAGCAGGTGTTGCGGGCCAGCATGGCGTGTTTCGGGCATCGTCTGCTGATGGATCGGATTGTTCCAGGCGGCGTCGTAGCTGATTTACCGGTAGAAGGTGTAACGGTTTTACGGGATTTAATTATCGAGTGCCGCCGCCAGTTTCCGCCACTGGTCGAATTGTACGACAACACCGCTTCGCTGCAACAACGCACCGTGGACACCGGGTTTGTGAAACCGGCGCTGATTCAGCAATTCGGGTGCGGCGGTCCGATTGGTCGTGCGGGTGGACGCACCTTTGACGCTCGTTGTCAGCCCGGCTATCCGCCTTACGATGAACTGGAATTCACCCCGCCCCGGCGGACGGACAGCGATGTGAACGGTCGGGTGTGGCTGCGCATTTGCGAAGTCGAGCAGAGTCTGGCGCTAATTGAACAGATTCTGGAACGGCTGCCGTCCGGTTCCGTGTACGGGGCGTTGAACCTTCCAGGTCAAACCTGTGAAGGAGTCGCCTTGGTTGAAGGTTTTCGCGGCGATATTCTGGTCTGGCTGCGCCTGAATGCCGACGGTGCGGTGGCGCGTTGTCATCCCCGCGACCCGTCCTGGTTTCAGTGGCCGGTGCTGGAAGCCGCCGTTGAAAACAATATTGTGGCGGATTTCCCACTGTGTAATAAATCGTTCAACGGCTCCTATTCGGGTCACGATCTGTAGGCAACCTCGCCATGCGCAAATTGTTGTTCCAGAATTTATGGCGGTCGCCGCTGACCGAACCGGCTCCGGCTCCTTCCGAAGCAGCGCTGGCCGAGCTGAGTGCCAAGGTCGATCAGGCCGCTCGGCAACGGTTAGGCCGCAGTCTGGCGATTCGCCAGGTCGATGCCGGTTCCTGCAACGGTTGCGAACTGGAAATTCACGCGCTGAATAATGCGTTCTACGATCTGGAGCGCTTCGGGTTTCACTTCGTCGCTTCGCCGCGCCATGCCGATGTATTGCTGGTCACCGGGCCGGTAACGGTGAATATGTGCGAGGCGCTGGAGCGGACTTACGTGGCGACGCCCGATCCCAAGTGGGTGGTTGCGGTGGGGGATTGTGGACGGGATGGTGGGGTTTTCGCGGGTAGTTACGCCGTGGTAGGTGGCGTCGGCGCGGTGATTCCGGTCGATTTGCATATTCCCGGTTGTCCGCCCAGTCCACTACAATTGCTGGAAGGTTTGTTAGCGCTGTTGCAAATTCAATAGAATGGGCGTTGCCTGAACGGGAATTCTTGCCTATGCTGATGTTGCCTGATGATTTTCAACCGGCTACCCGGCCACCGACCGCGAGTGAGGAATCACCGGCCTGGTGGCTGATTTTTGCCAACGGTCAGTTACTGGTCCGTCCAGGCGTTACCGGACTGGAATTGCCGCTGGCTTCAGCCTGGCCCTTTGCCAAATGGGCGACGCGGCGGCGGCTCTACCTGGGGAAGTTACGCGGCCAACCCTGTTACGCGGCGGAAGCCGCTACAGCGGAACCGCCGCCGGGTTGGATGTTTGAGGGGTTGCGCGGGCTGTGGACCCGGTTGGATGACGGGTTGCTGGGGGTCGCCAGCCAGGCGTCGCAGTTGATTGAATGGGATCGCAGCCATCAGTTTTGCGGGCAGTGCGGGACACCGACTGAGCGGGGGGCAAAGGAACGGGCGCGGCGCTGTCCAGCCTGTGAGTCCATGGCCTATCCGCGCCTGTCGCCGGTGGTCATGGTGCGGATTGTCCACCAAGGCCGGATTTTGTTGGCCAGGGCGCCGCGCTTCGCATCCGGGATGTACAGTGTGCTGGCCGGATTTGTTGAGGCGGGGGAAACGCTTGAACAGGCGATTCACCGGGAGATCGCCGAGGAAGTCGGTCTTCGAGTGGAGAATTTGCGTTATTTCGCCAGCCAGTCCTGGCCGTTTCCCCACTCGCTGATGCTCGCTTTTACCGCAGATTACGCCGGTGGCGAGATACAGGTCGATGGGCGGGAAATTCTTGAAGCCCACTGGTTTACGCCAGATAAAATGCCGGGCCTGCCCAGTCCAATGAGCATGGCCTGGCGGTTGATTCAGGATTACCTGGAACATCACTAATAATCTATTCTTCGCACCCAGGAGCACGTGGGCGAGAATAACCCTGCGAAGCTGAGCCGGGAGGCGCTTCATGTTCGAACGATCGGCTTTATCCGACGGTGTTACCGCCCAGCCTGATGAACAAAACCGGTTAAAAGCGCGGTTTTTGGGGTTATGGGAGCATTATTTCGGCAGCAGTGAACCGACCGGCGAGTCTGTACTGAATCGACTGGTCGCCTTGTATGCACAATCCCATCGCCATTACCATACCTTGGACCATATTCAGCACTGCTTGCGCCTGTTTGATCAGGTTGCTGAATGGCTACAGGAACCCCATGCCGTCGAACTGGCTTTGTGGTTCCATGACGCAATCTATGTGTCAGGCGCAAAGGATAATGAGCGACGCAGTGCTGATTTATTTCTGGAATATGCCAATGCACGCACCGACACTGCTTTTCAACAGCGAATCGACGATTTGGTCATGGTAACCACGCATACCGGGCTGCCCAGTCGGTCTGATGAACAGTTCATCGTCGATATTGATCTGTCCAGCTTTGGCCTGCCCTGGGAAGCGTTTATGCGGGATGGCCTGCGTATCCGCGCTGAATTCGCCGAGGTGGCGGATGATGACTACTATCCGGGGCATCTGCGGTTTCTGCGGGGACTGTCGGAGCGCCCGTCATTTTTCTTTACAGACTACTTTCGCCAACGCTACGAGCACACCGCACGCGAAAATATTCAGCGTCTGGTCAACGACTTGTCGACACGCGGTTATGCTTGAATCCGAGACTGACCGGCCCGCAGGGATCCAGTTGATGAAACAAAAACTGAGTGAATGGGCGTCCACCTTGAACGAAAAGACTACCGTGCGCCATCAGGAACAGGCGACTCTATTATTTGCGGATATTTGCGGCAGCACCCGGCTGTTCGAGAAATATGGCGATCTGCGCGCCCGGCAAATTGAAACCCTGGTATTGGATTTGTTGACGGCGCGCACCCTGGCTTACCGTGGGGTGGTCATCAAAACCATTGGTGACGAAATTATGAGCCGGTTTCCTGATGCGGAAACCGGCGTCAATGCGGCCTGTGGGATGCAACAGGCCATTAAGGATAATCCAGTGTTGGTAGATCTGAGTCTGGCGATTCGTATTGGCCTGCATTATGGGCCGGTGTTGGTTGAGAAGGATGATGTGTTTGGCGATGCGGTTAATATCGCCGCCCGGATGGTTGCCTTGGCCAAGGCCGACCAGATTATTACCACGCGGGAGACCCTGAATAATTTATCGGCTCACCTTCGGCAAAAAACGCGCGGTCTGGGTCATGCGTGGGTGCGGGGCAAGCAGAATGAAATGGAAATTGCCGAAGTCATCTGGTACGAGTCCGAGGAGGGGTTGACAGAGATGTCGGTTGGCGAGAATCAAGAGATCAAGAATCTGCGCAATCAGTTATATTCCCGGCTTGTGTTGGATTATCGCGACAGGGCTACCGAACTCGCACCTTCCGCCCAAGCGTTTAAGATTGGTCGCGGTCCAAAAAACGACTTAGTCGTGGATCGGGAACTGATTTCCCGGAGTCACGCGGCTATCGAATTCAGGCAGGGTAAGTTTGTTTTGGCCGATCACAGCACGAATGGGACGTATTTGCTGTTGGATAACGGCGCCCGCTTTTTCATCAGGCGCGAAGATTTCACCCTTCAAGAGCGCGGAATTATTTGTCTGGGGCAGGCAGCTTTTGAACAGAATCCGGATATTATCCGTTATGAGTGCAAATATGCGGCCTGAATGGGCGATTAGCGAATAGCGAGTAGACAGAAAACTCGCTATTCGCTAATCGCTATTCCCCATTAAAGCACCTGTTTTAAAAACGCCTGCGCCCGGGGTTCTTTCGGTGCGGTGAAGAATTCAGCAGGCGGAGCATCTTCCAGCACCTTGCCGGCGTCCATGAACAACACCCGGTGCGCCACTTCACGGGCAAAGCCCATTTCATGCGTGACCACGGCCATGGTCATGCCTTCGCGGGCCAACTGCTTCATCACGTCCAGCACCTCGCCAACCATCTCCGGGTCCAGGGCGCTGGTCGGTTCGTCAAACAGCATCACCTTGGGATCCATGGCCAGCGCACGGGCGATAGCGACCCGCTGTTGTTGACCACCCGACAACCGGGACGGGTATTCATTGGCCTTTTCGGCAATGCCCACTTTGGTGAGCAGTGCCATCGCTTTATCGTGCGCCTCTGTCGCCTTGCGTTTGCGGACGACGCGCTGCGCCAGAGTGACGTTTTCCAGCACGGTCTTGTGCGGGAACAGGTTGAAGTGCTGGAACACCATCCCGACTTCACGGCGCACCGCATTGAGATTGGTCTTGCTGCCGGCGATATCGATGCCGTCGATAAGCACTTGGCCGTCGTCGAATTCCTCCAGTCCATTCAGGCAGCGCAGGAAGGTGGATTTCCCAGAACCGGATGGGCCAATAATGACGACCACTTCGGCCTTGGCGACCTGGGTAGAGACATCATCGACGGCCCGCACGATTTGGCCGCGTCCTTCGAAGATCTTGATCAGCTTATTAACTTCAATCACTGCGAGCGAACCTCCGTTCCAGCCAGAAGAGCAGTTGCGAGAGTATCGAGGTAACGACCAGGTAGAGCAGGGCGACGGTGAACCAGATTTCAAAGGTGGCGAAACTGGAGGTGATGATTTCCCGCCCGCTCTTGGTCAGATCGGTGATGGCGATCACGGATACCAGCGAGGAGTCCTTGATCAGACTGATGAACTGCCCAGCCAGTGGCGGCAAGACCCGCTTAAACGCCTGCGGCAGGACGATGTGGGTCATGGTTTCGGCGGCGCTCATGCCCAGGGAACGGGCGGCTTCGCTTTGCCCCTTGGGAATGGATTGAATCCCGGCGCGGATGATCTCGGCGGTATAGGCGCCGACAAACAGCGCCAGCGCACCGATGCCCGCGACGATCCGGTCCAGGTTCAAGACCGTGCCGATAAAGAAATAGAAGATGAAGATTTGCACCAGCAGGGGCGTACCGCGAATCAGTTCGATGTACAGCACGGACAGCCCGCGCAGCGCCGGGTTCTTTGAGATGCGGCACAGGCCAGTGATGAGTCCAATGATCAGGCCGAAGAAGCCGGAGATGAAGGAAATCCAGATGGTGACCCACAGGCCTTGCATCAGCGGACCCACTTGCCAACTGCCCCGTTGAGTACCGATCTCCTCATCTTCATTGACCTGGGTGCCGGCGGCGACTTTGAGCGTCGCGGTCTCGACGGTAATGATCGCGGGTGGCCCATCCGTTTGCGGTTGCAGCGTGACCTGGCTGGCATCGCCATCCGGGCTGACTTTGATGACCGTGCCGGCAAAGGGCGCGGTTTGGCTGTCTTGTTCCTGGTAGGCGAAGTACTGCGGAATCCGTTCCCAGCGCCATTCATAGTTGATGCGCTTGGTCGCGATCCACAGCCCTGCCGCCAGTCCTACCAGGATCAGAACCAGCAGCCCCTGCCAGGGCCACTGGGCGGACGAATGTTTGAGCGCCACGGCTGATTACTGCACTTCTTTCAGCCAGTCGGTGTTTTTAAACCACTTCTGGTACAACTTGTCGTGCGATCCGTCCTTTTTGACCTTGACCAGAAATGCGTTAATCGCTTTGAGGAAATCAGGATTACCTTGAGCGATGGCCCAACCGATAGGTTCATCGGTAAACGGCTTGTCGAGGAAGACCAGTTTGCCTTCGCCGCGCTGGACATTGGCGACCAGGTTGTAGGGTGCGTCGTAGATGAAGGCGTCGACCTTGCCGTTGACCACTTCCATGACGCCTTCGGCTTCCGTTTCGTAGGAAAAGTATTTGGCTTTGGGGATGTGTTTCTTGGCGGCGATTTCGCCGGTGGTGCCGAGCTTGGAGGCGATCTTGTAGCTCTTGTTATTCAGATCCTTGTAGGATTTTACTTTATCCGCCAAGTCCTTGCGCAGCAGCACGGTTTGGCCGATCAGCATGTACGGGTCAGAGAAATCGACCTTCTGCTTGCGTTCATCGGTGATGGTCATACCGCTCATGATGATATCGCATTTGTCAGTAATCAGCGCCGGGATGATGCCATCCCAGGCGGTGCTGATCAGCTCCAGCTTGGGCGCACCGAGATCCTTGGCCATTAACGCCGCCAGGTCGGGGTCAAAGCCAATAATTTCCCCACGCTTGTTCGTGAGTTCGAAGGGCATGTAGGCCGGTTCCAGACAGACCCGCAGGCCGTTCTTCTGGATCTGCTCCAGCTTGCCCGCCCAGGCGGGCGACAGATTCAGGCTGAACAGAGCAACGGCAGCGAGGGCAATGAGACGGTTTTTCATGGACGGCGTTCTCCTGAGGATGGTAGTCAGCATCGTTGTCATCAAACAGTCATCATAGTTTATTTTCAGCTTGATTTGCCCTCATCCAGCAATTCCTTGAACACCATTTCCGCGCCGCAGTCTGGGCAACGCGGCATTTCCTCGATGGGGATGTAGATGATTTCGGTGTGGCGGCATCGCGGACACGCCACTTGTATGGGTTCAGCTTTATCGCGTTGCATAATCCAACTCCTCGGAAATTTTGTGAAAACGCCCCGCACTCAGTGGGAGAGGCGACCATAAGGAAACCCAATTCCCCTCTTCTCGCGGGAGAGGGGTCGGGGGTGAGGGCATTTTTCAAACCCGCAGGCGAGTGATCGCCCGCTCAAAACGCTGTAAGCCTTCCTCAATCAGATCATCCGGAATCACCAGCGAAGGAGCCAGTCGGATCACATCCGGTCCGGCGACCAGAATCAGCAGTCCTTCATCCAGCGCCGCCTTAATAAACTCCCGGCTGCGGCCTTGCCAGGCTTCCGCCAGCTCACAGCCCAACAGCAGGCCCTTGCCGCGCAGTTCGCGGAAGATGCCGAACTGCTCGTTGATCCGGTGCAGACCCGCGATGAAAACCTCGTGCTTATGGCGCACGCCAGCCAGAACCGTGGGGTCGCTGAGCAGATCCAGCGCGGCGCCGGCTACCCCACAGGCCAGGGCGTTGCCGCCATAAGTCGTACCGTGACTACCGACATTGAGACTGGCGGCAATTGCAGCCGTGGTGAGCATGGCGCTGATCGGGAAGCCGCCGCCAAGACCTTTCGCGGTGGTCAGAATATCCGGGGTCACGCCATAGCCCATATAGGCGTAGAGATGACCGCTGCGCCCGTTGCCACATTGCACTTCATCGAAAATCAGCAGCGCCTGATGGCGGGTGCACAATTCGCGCAGGCCCTGGAGGAATTCCGGAGTGGCCGGGGTGACGCCACCTTCGCCCTGCACCGGTTCGACGATGACCGCGCAGGTGCGGTCGGAAATGGCGGCAGTGAAGGCGGTCAGGTCGTTGAACGGGACATGTGTGATGCCGGGCGGCAGCGGTTCAAAGCCCTCGGTGTATTTGGGCTGGCCGCCGACCGTGACGGTGAACAGAGTGCGGCCATGAAAGGACTGGGTGAAAGCGATAATTTCGCGCTTGTCCGGGGCGAAGTGGTCGGCGGCGTATTTGCGGGCGAGTTTCAGCGCCGCTTCATTGGCTTCCGCGCCGGAGTTGGCGAAGAACACCCGTTCGGCAAAGGTCAGTTCGCAGAGTCGGCGTGCGAGAGTCAGCGCCGGTTCGTTGGTGAGGACATTGCTGACATGCCAGAGTTTTTGCGCCTGTTCGATGAGTGCTGCGACCAGATGGGGATGGGCATGGCCGAGGCCGGTAACGGCGATGCCGCCAGCGAAGTCGAGGTATTCTCGCCCCTCTTGGTCCCACAGACGCGAACCTTCGCCGCGCACGGGAATCATCGCCGCCGGGGCGTAGTTGGGAACCATGAAGGCATCGAATTGATCGCGGGTGACGGGAAGGGCGCTCATCGGGAGAATCCTGATCGGGGTTGGAAAAAAACCGGGGCTGGCGGATCGCACACCGCCAGCCCTTCGTTATCACAAGAAGGTGTTACTTGGCCGCACAATGTTTTTCGGCAACCCGGTCTAATGCCACGGCTGTAGAGTCAAATGCTCTCTTGAATTCCTTGACATCATCACCTTTCCAGGTCTCTTTTTCCCAAATACCGGCCATGTCTTTGACTGCATCTGAGAAACCCGTGTCACCTTCCTGTTTGGCGAACTCTTCCAGGATGGAGACTAGATCGCTCATGTCTTTTTCCATCTTCTCGTTATCCGAGAAATCGCCCTTGGTTGTGCTGATGTAATCAGCCGCTCCTCGGAGAGCCGTTGAAAATTCCTTCATATCAGCACAGGAAGGCGCTTCAGCAGTAGCAACGGATGTAGCGCCCATCATACCTAGGAAAAGACTGGCAGCAAAAATGACATTCTTCATCTTCATTTCTCACCTATTCAGGAGTGGACATAAAAAATCAATCTGAATTTTTATCAGATGATTTAACTCGCTAAAATCAGGAAAGCAGTTTCACTAACGGTTGTTGGTGATTCGGCTTTCTCAACATCATCACAACTCGAAAAAAAAACAGATACGAAACAAGCGATGAAGATTGTCACGCATCATGGTTATTCTACTCACATTCAGAGACGGCAACTTCACAGTTATCATTGCCGCATTTTTCGACCGCCATGTCTTCGGCTGCCTCCAGTGTTTTTCCCCAGCCCGCCCCGTAGAACTTTTTGGATGACGCATAGGCTCCACAGGTTTCAAACCAGGCAACGACTTCACATCCGGTGTTACCTGCTTTTGAGCAGAGCTTTATCGCCGCACGCTTAGCGGCTTCTTTCGAGTCATAGCCGGTGACCAGTCCGTAGCCTGGCTCGGTCTGACCTTCCTCATCATCGACAGCAATAGCGCCAACCGCAAAAGCGCTGACCGGTAAAATCAGGAGCATTGCCAAGCTAAAAAACTTCGCTTTCCGAACCATGCAGATCTTCCTTTTAGTCAGGTTTGACCTGGGAATTACCCTTGGTTTGGTGAGTCTTCCCGATGGATCAGGAAGACTCATTTTCAAAAAATTACCGATTTAGATTCCAGTCCTCTTTATCTTCCTCGCCTTCGTTGCGAGAGAAACCCGCTAACATCTTGCCATCGTCACTAATTGTCCATTCCACATCACCACGGCTTTCTTCTCCCTTTCCAACCTTTGGGCGTTCCAACCATTTCGCTTTGATCGTTTTTCCGTCGATCATACCCTCGAATTTCCCTTCCTGGGTCACATCCTCATCATCTTTGTACTGGTAGGTACCCGTAATCTTCTTCCCCGTTTGTTCGATGACAATATCGTCATAACCATTGGACGACCACTTTCCACTGAGATCGACGTCTGGTGCAGCGGCAGGTTTAGCGGGTTCGGCAACTGGCGCGGCAGCGGGTTTAGTCGGTTCGGCAGCGGGTTTAGTCGGTTCGGCAGCGGGCTTAGCTGGTTCAGCAGCAGGTTTAGCGGGTTCGGCGGCGGGTTCGGCGGTTGACCCGGCTCGTACCTGCTCTACAACTGCGCCCGTGCGTTTAGCGGGTTCGGCAGCGGCGGGGGTAGCCGCTGGGGGTTCACCCGTCCCCGCTGCATAAACTGCACTGCAAGCGACCAGCATACTGATCACACTCAACTGCTTTAACATAGTTATTTCCTCATGGGTTGACTGCAAAAACTCTTGGGGCAAGCGTCGGATCAGATGTTACTTCCAACCCGATTTGGCATCACACTCTTTTTCTTCCTTGGGGTGGGTTTTTTCCCACTGACTGATGGACTGTGTTTCGTTGTCATCCATCTTCTCGTTCATACATTCACAATACTTCTTAACGACTTCAACCGGTTTACCTTGATCTTGGTTGTCCTTAACGCATTGAGCAACCCATTTAGTATCATCCGCACCCGCAAAAACCAGGTTGCTTGAAGCCATAGCAGCGACGAAAAACAGGGTACTGATTTTCACATTCATAGCCGACTCCAGTGGATTAAAAAAATTAGGAAAACACGGGATTGATTCTGAAAAGAGCGCGGTGCTCAATCTGAGAAACAGCCGTGTGGCCTACCTCAGTCTTTGAACATGCGTGGAACCAACCCGGCAAAGCGTAGCAGACCGCGCCAGCGAACACCAAAGTCTCGGCCATGCAGGAAATGCAAGGCACCCTTCAGCCCCTCGTAAAGCTGTTCATCATAGGGATGCCAGAACAGATTACGCTTGGCGAACTGCAGCAGTTCGGTCGTCACGACCTGCGGTTGGGTCATTTCGTCAAAGCCCAACTCCCCATGACTGCGGCCAATCCCGGATTCCTTCACTCCGCCCCAGGGCGTTTCGGCCATGCCATGGGTTAGCAGATGATCGTTGATGGTGATGACGCCGGCATGAATGCGTCGACCCAGCGTCACGGCTTCGCGGGTATTGCGCGACCATACGGAACCGGTCAGGCCGAGGCTGGAGTCATTGGCCCGTTCAATGGCTTGCTCCATATCCCGCACTTTCATCACGCCCAGCACCGGCCCGAACGTCTCTTCGCGCATCAGTGCCATGGTGTGATCGACGTTCGTGAGCACAGTGACCGGGTAGAAATTGGCATGGGCATGAGCAGGATCCACAGGCACCTGGGCGAGAATGACCGCGCCTTTGGCCAGCGCATCGTCGACCTGCCGCTGGATGGTTTTGATTTGACGCTCCGTACACATCGCGCCGATGTCCACGTTGTGATCGGTATTCGGTCCCTGCCGCAACGCTTCCACCCGCCGTTTGAGAAGCTGAATAAAAGGTTCGTAAACATCCTCATGGACATAGATTCGTTCGACGCCGCCGCAGGATTGTCCGCTATTCTGCAAACCGGCCCAGATCGCGCCATTGACCGCTCGCTCCAGATGCGCGTCGGGACAGACCAGCATCGGGTCATTGCCGCCGAGTTCCAGTGAAACCGGCGTCAGCGTTTCCGCGGCCTTGGCCATCAGCGTCTTGCCGACCGCAACCGAACCGGTGAAAAACAGCTTATCGACATGGTGAGCCGGCTCCAGCAGAATCTGGCCAATAATGGTGCCGGGAATGTTGAGGTGCGTGAAGACGTTGGCAGGCAGACCTGTGGCCTGAATCATCTCCTCGATTTTGCGCCCGACCATTTGGGTTTCCGGGGCGGTTTTGAAAATGACGGTGTTGCCGGCCAGCAGCGCCGGGACGATCTCATGCATCGGGATACCGAGCGGGTAGTTCCACGGGGCGATAATGCCGATGACGCCGAAGGGAATGCGGAAAATGCGGCTACGCTTGTTCAGGAACAGCAGCGAACCGGCCCGTACTTTGTGTGGTTGGAGAAAGCACCGGGCGTTTTTGGCGTAATAATCCGTCGCCATGGCGCTGGGTAGGACTTCGGTAGCCAGCGCCTCGACCAGGGTCTTGCCGACATCTTTGGCGATGGTCGCGCTCACGTCGTCGGCGTGATCGACCAGATAATCGCGCAGGCGCAGCATATAGCGCACCCGCTCTTCGAGGGGTAATGCAGCCCACGCCGGTTGCGCAGCACGGGCGCGGCGAAGGGCCTCACGGGCTTCCTCAGCGGTGTTCATCTGCGAATAGCCGACGATGTCGCCGGTGGCTGGATTGATGCAAACGGTGTGCTGGAGATCGAACGTTTGGGGGGTACTCATCGGGTAGTCCTCGGGCGGTAGCGGTCTCCCGATGATCCCTGGGCTTCCAAATTCCCCCCCTTGGCCAAGGAGGGGTGGCGCGAAGCGACGGGGTGGTTCGGGGGGGGCGGCTATTGATGTTGAAAGACGATATAGCCGGTTTGTCGCGTTGTTGGCTTGTAAGAGCTGGTTTTTTTGACGTGGGCGTGCGGTATCAGCGGTATCAATTAATGAAAATTTGGAGGCGATAATGGCAAGTGCAGCGTGGTGGGAAATTTTGCTGGGCGGTGTGGCGGCGTTGTTGGTAGTGCTCTGGTTCAGCCCAGGAGTCAAGGCAGCGCTGGAACGCGGCAAGACGGCGAAAAAGGATTGGCCATCGGCGCTCATCCCGATTGCCTTGGTCGTGCTGTTTGTCCTGCTGCTGATTCAGATCGTGCGCAGTTAGCCTGTCGCACGGTCGGCAAGCTTCAGGCGTTTTTTGAAGACAGCCTGTAAGGGTTATGCAGCGATTTTCGGTAGAATGCCACCACTCATTCGCCATGGTGTACAGAAGGAGTTCAATGTGGTTGATTTGATCAAGGCCGGCGGCTGGCTCATGGTGCCGATTCTGGCCTGTTCGCTGGCGGCGGCAACGCTGATTATCGAGCGATTGCTGGCGTTGCGCCGGGCGCGGGTGTTGCCGGGACAGTTGATTGTGATTCTGCGCTGCTGGACCGAACAGGGTGCAGTCCATCCAGCCGATATGGACGCGCTGCCGCTCCATTCACCCCTGGGCCGCATCGTCGCTGCCGGATTGGCTAATCGCCATCGTAACCGA
>JAIFNF010000239.1 GCA_020047885.1 Gammaproteobacteria bacterium
CAACTCGCAAAAAATAGTCCCATACCTTTCCAAACCTGGCCACGGAAAAACACGGAAAAACACGGAAGATTCTTTTTTTCCGTGCCTTCCGGGTCTTTCCGTGGCGCGATCCTCATCCGCGGTCAAAGCGATGATCCCAGTAGATCACTGGAGGATTTTTATTGCGAGTTGCCTAAGAACGTAGCTGCGTTGGAGAAATTGACCGATGCGTTGCCCCGAATGTAATCATAACCAGAAATCGCGGGAAGGTTCCCGTTGTCAGAAGTGTCGCTATCAGTTCGTGTTCTACAGCAAAAGCGAGCCGATCCGTGACTTTACGCTCCGGCAAATTATCCAGCGCCTGTCGGATAATGGCGAGTACGCTTTTACTGCGACCCAGTTGGCTTTGGAGATTTGCCGGGTCTGGCGCAAAAAAACGTTCGGCGCGGTCGGTTGCAGTGTTGTTGCCCTCATCCTCACCGGCATCGCCGGGGTGATTGCTTTCACGGAATGGGGCTGGATCGGTCTGGCGCTGGTTTTTCTGGTGATCCAGCCGCTGGCATTCTGGCTGGGTCGGCGCAGCAAGAGTACGCTATCGGTCGATAAAGCTCACAAAGCCATCAAGCAATACCATCAAACGCACCCCATCCGTGAACTGGCAGATGGGGCGGCTTTTCGCCAGTCGCCCCCAATGACAGATTTGCAAGACCCCCACTATGCGCCGGAGCGGATTCTGGTCGTGGAACGGGATGAACTGGTCGATTTGCTGGTTCGCAACCGTTTTCACCTAACCGCCAAAGCCGCGGTGGTGAGTCGTTCCGGTTATCCCCAGCGCGTGTTCGCCGCCTGTCAGGAATTTCTGCGTCATCACCCCACGACCCCGGTGCAGGTGGTTCACGATGCCTCACTCATGGGCTTTGCGCTGACGGCGCAACTGGCGGCTGATCCTCAATGGCGGTTCGCCAGTTCGCACCTCGTCGATTTGGGCATTTCCCGTGATGCGTTCAACAGCGGATCTTCAATACCCTGGTTGCCGGTCAATGCCTCACGAGGCGCTGGCGTCTTGGGTGGCGATCCTGAAAAAAGGCTGCGGGCCGGCTACCGGGTTCCCCTCGATCATGTGGGTCCGAAACCGCTGATCAATCTGTTGAGTGCGGCGGTAGTCGGTGGAGCATTGCTGCTGGCGCCGGAGATTCTGAACGGGAGCAGCGCCGGCGTTGAAGTTGATTATGGCTGATGTGGACTGAGAAGGAAGGCGTTTTGGCGCTTTGATATTTATTCCAGTAAGAGCCTGTACGCAAATCAACTGCAAAAACAAGATTTGAGATGAGACTTTGATGAACCGATCCCCTGTTTTTACGCTATGGTCCCCAGTGCTTGGGCTATTGATCATCATATTCGGTCTAAGCCAGCCCAGTGCGGCGCTGGCGTCCTCCAGCGATCTAGCGGGGAGTGGCCAACACTCGCTGGCGATTCAAGCCGGGCAACCGTTCGGGTATGCCTGGGGGGCGAATCAGGCCGGGCAGTTGGGACTGGATAGCGGCGGGGAAACCCGGCCTTATCCGTTCGTATGGTCACCCGCCGGAATCGGGACGGCCTGGACGCAGGTGGCCAGTGGCGACTGGCACAGTGTCGCGTTGGCGGCGGATGGCACCGTGTGGACTTGGGGCCAGAACGGTCAGGGGCAACTCGGCAATGGGACGACAGTGGACCACCCGACCCCGGCCCCGGTGTCCGGGTTGAGGCACGCCATCGCTGTAGCCGCGGGGAAATATCACAGCTTGGCGGTGACGGACGATGGCCAGGTGTGGGGGTGGGGGAATAACGACTATCGGCAGTTGGGGAACAATGGCAGTCAAGGGTTGAAGGTGTTAACGCCGGTGCCGGTAGTCGTCCATATCCCCGGAACTGCCACGCGTCCGGATCAATTTCTGCCGCTCACGGACGTGATCGCGGTAGCGGCCAGTGAGGTGCATAGCGTCGCCTTGAAGAAGGATGGGACGGTGTGGGCGTGGGGGGATAACAGTTCGGGGCAATTGGGGACGTGCAATACCTTCACCACGGCGACGGCCAAACCGGTGTTGCGCTGTGGGACGGACGGGGCGACCTCGGCACCGCTGAGCGGCGTGCAGGCGATTAGCGCCGGAGGTTATTGGCGGTCGGGGGGGTACACCGAGCAGCGGGGCGTGGCGTACACCCTCGCGGTCATGGACGACGGGACGGTCTGGGGCTGGGGGAATAACGAGTCCTGCCAATTAGGGGAAAGCGCCTCGGAACCACCCACCCCGCCGCAACCCTTACCGAATCTGAACCGGTTGGGGACGCTACGCGCCCTGGCGGGCGGGGACGCCCATGGGGCGGCGTTGACGGTGGCGGGGCAGGTCTGGACGTGGGGCGATAACACCCACGGTCAGTTGGGCGATGGGACGGTCACGACCCACTGTACGCCGCTGCTGGTGCCAACGTTGACCGACGTGGCCACCCTGGGGGCGGGACCGGCGCATACCTTGGTGACGACGCGGGAGGGCCGCGTTTGGGCGTGGGGGCGGAACGACTTGGGGCAATTAGGCGACGGCGGGCTTCAGGATCGGGGAACGCCGGAGCCGGTGCGCGACGTCTGCGGGGTGGGGAATCTGAATCTCCAAGCGGAACCGCCGGCGGGGTGTCCGGTGGCCGTGGCGACCAGCGGGGTGGGCAGTGGCACGGTCGCCGGAGCCGGCGACTATGCGGCGGGGGCGACCGTGACCCTGACCGCCACGCCGGCAGACGGTTCAGCGTTGGCGGGGTGGAGTCCGAGTCCCTGTGCGGCGCAATTCACCATGCCGAATCCGGCCCGTGCCCTGACCTGTACCGCCAAGTTCACCAACACCGTGATTTACCCGGTGACCCTAGCCACGACCGGTCAGGGAAGCGGTACAGTGGATGGCGGCGGGGCCTATGCCGCCGGGGAACCGGTGGCGCTGACCGCTAAACCGAATCCGCGCAGTCAGTTCACCGGTTGGAGTCCCGCCCCCTGTGCGGCCCAGTTCACCATGCCCGATCAGTCGTTGACCTGTACGGCGACCTTTGATGAAAATCCGATTGTCCCGCTGACCGTGGTCACTGCCGGGGAAGGGCAAGGCACAGTCAGCGGCAGTGGGCAATATCAGGCCGGGGAAATCGTCACCCTGACCGCCACGCCCCAGTGGGATCGCGATCATTTCGCCGGTTGGAGTCCTTCGCCCTGTGCGGCGGTATTCACCATGCCGGAGCAGCCACTGACCTGCACCGCTACCTTCACGGCTGGCGCAACCGCTCCGGGGGTCAGCGAGCATATCTGGAATTATTACGAGCAGATTATTGGCCGGACGTCGACCACTGCCGAACAAACCACCTGGGAAAACGACCTGGCGCGCATTCAGACCCTGGGCATCGACGTCGCCGAGGGCTTTCGCACCCTGATCCGCCAACTCTTCACGAGTGCCGAGTACCAAGCGCGTGACCGTAGCGATACGCAATACTTGGGCGATCTCTATCGCATCCTGCTGGGTCGGGACCTGAACGCGGAGGAGCTCGCGAAATGGCCAGAGCAACTGGCTGCCGGGTTGCCCCGCGACCTGGTGTTGAGCGAGGTGCTGTTCTCGGCGGAATTCACCGCCTATCTGGAGCGCCAGTTTGGTACCGCGACTAGCCGGGCAGAAGGCGTGACCGTGATGGATTTCTACCGGGGCTTCCTCAACCGCTTACCGGATAGCGCGGGCTTTCGCTACTGGCTCGACCGCTTCCAGACCGCCCAGTGTCAGGGGGCAGCGGCGGTCACGGCGGAAGTGGAAGCGATGTCCAGCCAGTTCGCCAACACTGAGGAATACCGCAACCGGCAACGCACCCATCAGGAGTATGTGCAAGACCTGTACAGCACCTTCCTGCGCCGGGGCGCGGATGTCGAGGGGTTCAATTACTGGCTGAACCGCCTAGAAACGGGCGAGTTGAATCGTGAACAGGTTCGGCAGTTTTTTGTAGGGACGCCGGAGTTTCAGGGCCGAGTGACCCAGATCCTTCAGCAAGGCTGCATTCGTGTGACTTTTACCCAGGTCAGCGCGGGTAGTAATCACACCTGCGGGGTGAAAATCGACGGGACGATCGCCTGCTGGGGGTCTGACAGTGATGGCAAAAGCACGCCACCCACCGGCTCCTTCACCCAAGTCAGCGCGGACTTGAATCACACCTGTGGGGTGAAAATCGACGGGACGATCGCTTGCTGGGGGGATAACAAGTACGGCCAAGCCACGCCCCCGGCCGGGACCTTCACCCAGCTCGACGCAGGCAATTATCACACCTGTGGGGTGAAAATCGACGGGACGATCGCTCCCGGCCGGGACCTTTACCCAGGTCAGCGCGGGCTGGCGGCACACCTGCGGGGTGCGGACCGATGGCACGGTCGCCTGCTGGGGGTTTGACAGTGATGGCAAAAACACGCCCCCGGCCGGCACCTTCACCCAGGTCAGTGCGAGTTCTGATCACACCTGCGGGGTGAAAATCGACGGCACGGTCGCCTGCTGGGGGGATAGAAACCGTACCACGCCCCCGGCCGGCACCTTCACCCAGGTCAGCGAGCGCTTTGTGCACACCTGCGGGGTGAAGACCGACGGGACGATCGCTTGCTGGGGGAATAACAAGTACGGCCAAGCCACGCCCCCGGCCGGGACCTTCACCCAGCTCGACGCAGGCAGTTATCACACCTGTGGGGTGAAAATCGACGGGACGATCGCTTGCTGGGGGGATAACGATGACGGCCAAGCCACGCCCCCGGTGCCCGGATCCCGTTATGTCTTGTTGCACATCCAGCGAGTCGGATTCGGGCAGGTCACCAGTGAACCGGCGGGGATCGTGTGTGAAAGCGCATGTCAGGCGAATTTTCCCCTCAATACAACCGTGACGCTCACCGCGATTCCAGACGAAGATCAGTCATTCAGCCATTGGAACGGGGCGTGTTCCGGTTCGACGCCGAACTGCCAAGTGGCAATGAGCAATACACAACAACAGGTACAGGCCGTTTTTTCGAATGCTACCATGCTGCATTACCGCCAAGTCAGCGCAGGCGGCGTTCACACCTGCGGGGTGAAGACCGACGGCACGGTCGCCTGCTGGGGGAATGACTGGTTCGGCCAAGCCACGCCCCCGGCCGGGACCTTCACCCAGCTCGACGCAGGCAATTATCACACCTGTGGGGTGAAAATCGACGGGACGATCGCTTTCGTGGGCCAAGCTATACCGCCAGACGGAACCTTTACCCAGGTCAGTGCGGGCCATTTGCACACCTGCGGGGTGCGGACCGATGGCACGGTCGCCTGCTGGGGAAGCAACGATGTGGGCCAGGCTATACCGCCAGACGGAACCTTCACCCAAGTCAGCGCAAGCGGCGATCACACCTGCGGGGTGAAGACCGACGGCACGGTCGCCTGCTGGGGGGAGGACGGGTTCGGCGAAGCCACGCCCCCGGCCGGGACCTTCACCCAGCTCGACGCAGGCTATAATTACACCTGCGGGGTGAAAATCGACGGGACGATCGCTTGCTGGGGGTATAAAGGGAACGGTGGAGCCATGCCCCCGGCCGGGACCTTCACCCAAGTCAGCGTGCTCTTTGGGCACACCTGCGGGATCAAGACCGATGGCACAGTCGCCTGCTGGGGGAATAACGATGACGGCCAAGCCAGTCGCCCCGCTGGGACCTTCACCCAGGTCAGCGCAGGCGGCCATCACACCTGCGGGGTGACGACCAACGAAAGTGTGGTGTGTTGGGGGGGTAAAGATCATGGTCAAAGCACCCCGCCAGAGGGTTCAGCGAGCGGGGCAACAGTGGGCGTCTTCCGGGTCGGGAGCTGGTTCCTGGATGCTAATGGCAATGGGGCGTGGGACGGCTGCGACGTTGACCGGTGCTACACGGGTAATTTCGGGGCGGCGGGCGACCTGCCCGTCGCGGGCCGGTGGTAAAGACGCAGCCACTCACTCTTAACCCCCTCTCCCATAGAGAGGGGAATTTACCGCCCCTGAGATCGCGCTAAATGTCCTGTTTATTTGGCTATTGTGGACCGCCCGCCGAAGGGTTGCTGGCGCGGATGGCGGCGCTGTTGACCCATCGTTGTCCGCTGGGCTGGGAACGCACCGGCGGCGTCACGGCGACCGGGGATTATGTCGAAATCGGTCATGGCCGTGCCGCCTGGAATCAGCCCGCCCAACTCGCCCAGGATACTCATGGCTCGCTCGGTTATGGCGGCGTGTTGTTCAATCTGGATGAGGTCGCGCCGCCTGCTGATCCAGCGATCCCTCCCGCGGAACGATTGCTGACGGCGCTGCATCGGCGTGACCGGCCCAGCGCAGATCGGCGATGCCTTCTATCTGCTGCGCGATCCAGCCGGCGTCAAAGTTCTCTACTGGACCGTTCATGCGGGTCGTCTCCTGTTCGCCAGCGAAATCAAGGCGCTATTCGCCGATCCTGCCCTCCCCCGCCGGATGCGCGCCGGCGGCTTGCCGGAATACCTGACCTTCAGCTTCGTCCCCGGTGCCCGAACCCTGTTTGAAGGCATCGAAGAATTGCCGCCCGGCTCGCTGTTACAGTTCCGCCAAGGTCAGGCGCAGGTGCGGCGGCATTTCTGCTTTGAGGCGTGGGAGGATGCGGATCAAGGGGAACCCGTTGACTATCCCGCGCTGGTTCGCGAGGCGCTGGAACAGTCAGTCGCTGAATGTCTGGCCGTTTCCCCGAACCGTCTGCCTGCCGTTTTTCTCTCCGGCGGCATCGACTCCAGCGCAGTGCTGGCGGTCGCCGCCCGGCAACAACCAGACGCCCGCTTTCCGACTTTTTCCGCACACTTCGGCTCCGAATACGCTCGGGAAAACGACTTCGTGCAGCTCATGGTGGATCGCTACGACACCGATCATCACTGGCTGGAAATTCGTCCTGGCGGGTTTCTGGATCAGTTACGCGAAATTATCTGGCGCCTGGATGATCCGATTGGCGACCCGGTCACCGTTCCCAACTATCTACTGGCGCAGGCGGCGTCCCAGGTTGCCGACGTAGTGTTGAACGGCGAAGGCGGCGATCCCTGTTTCGGTGGCCCCAAAAACATCCCGATGCTCATGGCCCGGCTGTACGGTCCTTTGCCGGGGGAATCGTCGCACGGTTGGCTGGAGCGCAATTATCTGCGAGCCTTCCAGCGTTGCTATCAGGATTTAAGCGCCTTGCTGAATCGGGATCTGCTGCGGGAAGCGGGCGGTGAAGAGGCGTTGATTGGGCTGCTGCAACCTTACTTTCAAGCACCCCGGCCCCGGGATTTCGTCAACCGGTTGATGGCCATCAACATCCGGCTCAAGGGCGCTAATCTGATTCTGGTCAAAGTGGAAAAGATGAGTTCAGCGCACGGTTTACTGGCCCTGCCGCCGCTGTTCTCCCGACGCATGATTGAAACCAGTATGCAGTGTCCGCCCGGCGTGAAACTGGAGGGCGCGGTGGAAAAGAGCGTTCTCAAAAAGGCGGTGTGGGATCTGGTGCCGGAACCGATTATTGCGCGACCCAAATGCGGAATGATGGTGCCAGTGCGCTTCTGGTTTCAGGGGGATATGCGCCGCTACGGGCAGAAACTGCTGTCCCGGCAACAGATTCAACGCGGTGGCCTGTTCAACCCAGACTATGTGGAACGCCTGCTGAACTACGAGATGGAAGGGGTCCCCGGTTTGCGGCATGGCCTGAAATTGTGGATGCTGATGACCTTCCTGCTCTGGCATGAGCAGATGGTTGAAGCGCCCATTGCTCCCCCCTCATCCTGAAAGAAATCAGGACACGCCCGCTGGAATTACCGTCCGATTGGTCATGGGGTGATCGTCATCGCGGGGGCCGAAATCGCTGTCGGGATGCCAGGCGACTACATCCAGCGCCTCATCGCGGGTAAAGAACGAAAGCAGGCAACCGGTTGGGATATACCAGCCCATGCCGAGCCGCAGCGGATACACACCGTTGCATCAACCATGACATTTTAGGACACGGCTCATTTCCTGCTTCACTGAGGCCGGTTTCACCGGGGTCTTGCGACGGCTCGAC
>JAIFNF010000169.1 GCA_020047885.1 Gammaproteobacteria bacterium
AGTAGGTGACCTGCTGGAACTCACCCATGCCGTAAATAATGTTCAAATTGCGATTGAGCGTCTCAGGATCGAGCAGTTCGCCCGGCTTGACGTGCAGTTGGTTTTCGATGACTTGATCGGACAAGCGGGTATCATTCTTGATCCGGATAAAGTCGATGACGGTGTGATGGTTTTCGGGCATATCGGGTCGTGCGGCCAGATGCGCTTGATAGGCGGACGGGGATAACGACAGCCGGCTCAGTTCGATGCGCTTGTCATTGGCCGCAGCGTAGCCACTGGTGATCGCTTCCCGGGAACGATCGAAGGCGAGGCTGGAAAGATCCCCCAGATCCGGCGTGATCAGGATGTCCTGCGGCCCCAGGGTTTTGATCTGTTGCTGGGCGTTGCGCACGGTCAGAATGGTGGTGAGTTGCCCGGTGATGGACAGCAGCGAATTTAGTTCGCTGGTGGGCGCCAGTGGCGAGCCGACGTCGACCACGATGATGACATCCGGGCGGCAGAGTTCCCGCACCACATCCACCGGGACGTTGTCCGACACGCCGCCGTCCACCAGCAGCTTGCCGTCCAGTCTGACCGGTGCCAGCGCACTGGGGATAGACATGCTGGCGCGCATCGCCATGGCCAGGTCGCCGGATTTCAGCACCACCGACGCGCCCGTGGCCAGGTCGGTCGCCACGGCCCGATAGGGTACCTTCAGCTTGTCAAAGTCGCGGATCTCGGCGGCCGGCAGCGCCAGTTCCTGCAACAGCAGGAGCAGGTTCTGCCCTTGCAACAATCCCTGAGGAAGCCGCACGCTACCATCCTTAATGCCAACACCATTATTGGTCAGCAGAAAGCGCTGTTGTTGCTTGGTGCGGAACGGTAGATCGGCGCGCGGCGGCCCGTCAGTGAATGCGGCTGGCCAGTCGATGCGCTGGACCGTCTCGGTCATTTGCTCGGGGGTCATTCCGGACGCGTACAAGCCGCCGACGATTGAGCCCATGCTAGTGCCGGCGATGCAGTCGACCGGAACGCGCAACTCCTGAAGCATCTGGAGTACGCCGACTTGAGCGATGCCGCGAGCGCCACCACCGCCCAGCACCAGGCCAATACGGGGGCGGTTCGGTGCTGTGCCCTCAGCGCTGGCTGCCAACGGACCGGCCAGGGCCAGCAGGAATAGGGTGAAGAGCAACCAGAATGGAGAACGATGCGTTCGGGGGTTGTACATGGAAGGTGCCCGGAAAATGAACCGGATGTTTCCTAAGCGATGTCGTCTCGATACACAACCGGCCGTGGGGACACTGAGGCCACATCTGGAGCCGCATCTCCGGGCCGAGCAGGATGGCCAGCGGGCGGGTATGGGGGTTCGCATCCAGGGCGATGACCAAGGCGGCAGTCAGGGGCACCGCGAGGAACATCCCCACCGTGCCGAACAGCCAGCCCCAGAACAAGAGCGAGATAAAGATCGCCAGGCTGGAGACGCCGAGTCCCTTCCCCATGATCCGGGGTTCAAGCACGTTCCCAATCACGGTATTGATCACGAGATAGCCGATGGCCACGAGCAGCGCCGTCCGTGGATCAACCTGGATCAGCGCGAGGAAGACCGGGGGGATCATCATCACGATGTTTCCGACCACCGGCACGAAATTCAGAAAGAACGCCAGCACCGTCCAGAGGATGGCAAAATCGATGCCGAAAAACCACAGCAACAGCCAAACACAAGCCGCGGTGCCAAGGCTGGTCAGGGCCTTGATCTGCATGTAACGGTTCACGGTGTCCAGCAGCCGCTGCAGGCGCGCCTCGCCCGCTTCGGTTAAACCAAAGGCCGCCCGCAACTTGGCCGGGAGGGTGGTTGCCTCCAGCAGGATGAAGATCGTGGCGAGCAGAACCAGGAAGAACATCGCGAGGATGCCGCTGGCGTTGGACAGCAAGAGTCTGACGCCGTGGGCCAGATTGTTCGGATCCAGCAGATCCGGTAGCGCCTCGCGGGAACCACTGGCACCCACACCCTCCAACCAGCCGCCGAATTGGTCGCTGAACGCCATGAACCGCTCATGATAGGTCGGCAAGCTGTCCCTGAATCCTTCCACGGCCCCGGTGGTCACCAGCGCGAGCAGGCTGCCGATATCCAGCAGGATGAAAGCGATCGCCGCCAAGGCACCCCATTTCGGGACTCCACGACGGCGCATCCAATGCAGCATCGGGGTCGCAACGATGGCAATGAACACCGCGAGCAGGATGGGTACCAGGATCGATGCGGCAGACTGAAGGACGGTGATCACCAGGGCGAAGGCCCCAGCGACGAGCAGGCCACGGGCCGGGGTGCTGAATGCGTGGTTGGAGGTCATGGGTCGCTCTCCGCTTCATGGCCGTTGGATCGGGCGGGGGATACCCTGCTCAATCCGTTCCAGCATGTAGGGAAAGAACGGGGTGGAGGACATGCGAATCAGCGAATCCAGACTGACGATGAGCGTACCGCGCTCACCGCGAGGGGCAACCGCGCCCAGGCTGACCCCATACTCCTCCACCGGATCAGGAAACATACCATACAGGGAATCGCTCAGTGGAAACGGCAGGGCGACATGCGACAGCGAAAACACGCCCAGCGGATAGGACAACCCCAATTCACGGGTCTGCTCCGTGGTTGCCCCGGCTGCCGTGACCCGCTCCATGACCTGGCTGGTGTCGGGATGGAGGTTGGTGATGATCGTGGTTCTGAACGAACGGGGGGCGTCGGGCAGAATGCGGTTCAGCATGGTGTTGGCGCTGGTGCGCATCAGTGGCCCAAATTTGACGTTCCGGTTCAAATCGAACAGAACCAGTTCACTCCCGTTATCGGGAAGCTGTTGATACAACGCGGTAATAATCGCCCGGGTGCTGACGGTAAAATCCACCACCGACTGAAAGGTGAGGATCGGCGGCAACTCGGCGAGTTTTCCTTCGCTGGCGTAGTGTGCAATCCGGGGTTGCAGGGCGCGCGTCAGCAACGAAGATTGCCGGGCACCATTGATCGGGAACGAGTTGTATTTGAAGGGATTAAACTCCGGCACGATGCCGAGCCACGCCGCCTTCGCAAAGGGCGGAAAGATCGCGGGCCAACCGAAGATTCCGGCAAACCGTGCCATCTCCGTAATCCCGATCATCGGCGAAATCAGCACAACCCGCTCCGGACGGGTCAGCTTCGGGTCGCCGAGTACGTCCAGCGCGTACATCATCGCCAGCGCGCCGCCATTGGAGAAGCCGATAATGTGCAACGGTGCCTTGGGGTCGATCCGCCGCCGCGCTTCCCGCACCGCCAGATGGGTCGCCGCTACCCAGTCTTCCCATTCCACATTGGTCAGACCCGCGGGGACCGTGCCATGCCCCGGTAACCGGATAGCGACGGAAACAAAGCCGCGGGCCTGATAGAGGCGGGCAATGTGGCGCAGGCTGTAGGGCGAATCGGTCAGTCCATGCAGGAACACCACCGCGCCAACAGGAGTCCCAGTCGGCTCCAGAATGTAGGAGCGGTTCCAGTCGGTGGCAAAGTTCCCTGGATAAATCGGGCTACCCGCAAAATAGCGATTAGCGGGAACCTGGTCTTCCGGGGCTAACTTTTCGGTCACATTGACGCGCACACTCTCGAAGACCTGGCGCTCCGCCGCCAGATAGTCCTCCCAGGTGATCTTGGCCAGTTCCTGGGCGGTCAGTTCGTCAGGCGCATAGGTGTGCCAGGGTGCCAGTGGCTCGCCGCGCTGCGAATCATAGGCGCGGATCGCCAACAAGGTCACGATGCTGGCAGCCAACAGCAGACCGACGATTTTCAACAGCTTGATGGCTTTCGCCCTCACGACCAGGCTCCTCTTTGATGGTTGAATGGCGTCTTCACGGGTTCGCTGGACAGCGATAGCGCGTTCAGTCGCCGCTGGCCTGGAACAACGCGACCAGCGCATCATCCGCGGTGCGCAATTCCAGTTGCTGACCTTGAATCGCGTAGGTCGCGGCGGTCGTCAGCGCCTTGAGGTATGCGCTTTCCTGTTGCATCACCCCGTCCGGCTCAGGACAGGTCTTGCGCGTTGCCCCTGGGGTCTGGATGGTGATCGCTGATTCCTGGATGACATAAGTCGCTCGATAATGATTGCAGCCGGCCGCCCCGCTCAGCGTACCGTCAGCGCCAAATACGGCGGTAATCTCACTGCCCTCCAGCAGCGAAACCACGGCGTCGCGACCGTTGTTGTAAACGGTCGCCCGCCAGGTGACGCCCTTCAACGCGGTCGGTTGCTGCGCCTTGAAAGCCGCGATCTTCTGCCCGCCAGCATCCAGCCAGAGGAGTTGGCCGTCCGCGATTTGGTAAGCCCTGGTCGCGGCCAACGCCGCCATCAACGACTGTTCAATGACCGCCCGGGGTTCAGGACAGGCCATCATCGTCGCCGCCGCCAAACCGAGGGTCAACTTGCCGTTATTCACGGTGTAACTGGCGGTGTAGCGATTACAGCCGCCGCTGCCACTGACTGCGCCATTGGCAAAGGTCGCGGTGGCTTCAACGCTGTTCGGGACGGCGTGAAGCTGACCATCTGCATGACCGACCTGGGTCAATCGCCAGGTTGCGCCTTCAAGTGCAGACTTATCCATCGTCAGTGTGGCCCTATCCATCGTACAAGCCCACAATAAAACCGGCGCCACCCAAAGGACCAGCATCCGCAAAAAGCGTGCATTCACCATCTATCATCCTCCCTTCTTAATCATTGCGCGGGTGGAGGAAACTCCGCGGACACTTGCATCGTTCGGAACAGGAGCCAGAGACTCAGAATCAATACGACCAACTCGGCGAAAACCAACAGGCTTAAGGCCATCAAACTCAACATGTCGATGGCGGATACCCAACCCATCGGGCCAGCGTCAGGCGTTTGGAGCACGGGGAATCCCCCTACACCCCCTTGAGGTGCGGCGAGGAAATAAAACAGCAGGTGCCCGGTCTCGATCACCATCACCAGCATGGAAAATAGCAGGCCAATCCCACTGGAGATCAATCCCGTCCAGACCGAGCGGATGACCGAGGAGGCCGGCGGACACGCTTGCGGATCAGCAATCCTTTTTGCCAGGCGGGTATGCCGATGAAACCAAACGATGGTGAAAATCAGGATCAGTAAACTGGCCAGCGTCAAGTATTCAACGAGAACGAATCCAGCGCGTGGACCGGAAGGAGAGCGCGTAAAAATGAAGGCATAGACCATCAGGAGAAAGGGAATGGATCCCACGACGATCTGCACCCAGAAACCGATCCGGCCGAGCCGGGAAAAGGTTTTGGCCAGGCTCTGGGTTCCCGACGATTGCAAACTTTCCATGAGTTTTTTTAGCATGATGATTACCTGCCAGTTTGGTGTTTCTTCTTGGAAGATATGAGCGGGCGTAACCCACTCGATGAAACGATTGCGCCGTTAGCCCAATCCAGCGAACGGCGCGGCTAAACTCAACGAATCTCAAATTCGGCGCGGCAACCACGGTCTACCCATACCCCACGCCGGTTGTAACCCCAGGAACTGTTGAAGCGACAAGGCGCTCTGCTCAATTGCCGGATCAGAATCACCTCATTGCGAACGTCCGCCCGACATAAGTAGCGACCGCTGCCCTCGGCGGAGCAAGTCAAACGCTGGCCGCGGCGGTGGTCACTGCTGCCGATGCGGAATTCGGCGCGACAACCACGATCCACCCAAATCCCGTTCCGGTCATAGCCCCAGGTCTGATTTCTCCGGCAAGCCGAGCTGCTCAATTGCCGTTGGAGCTGCACACCACCCCGGGTGTCGACGCGACAATACTGGTAGCGATTGTTGATCGACTCGCAGACGATATGGCGCGGGCGCGCTTCGGCATTCTGAACCGGTAGTCCCGTCAATGCCCCGACGAGTACGCTGCCCAGCAGAGCCGTCGTCAAGGTAATCAGTCTCGTTTTCATGGTGAATAGTACCCTCAAGCTTACGTCATGAGCTTCAATGGTTGTGCAGCCGCGATCAATGTCCGTTGAACATCACTCCGCCCAGGATCAGGATCAGCGTTAGCAGTGACAGACCCGCCACCGGCCATTGCCGCAATACGCCTTCCACCCGCTCCAAAACTTCTTCGCAGCGCACGACGACGCGCATAGCGGGTTGACCCACGACCACGATGTCGCCTTCCGGCACTTCGGGCAGATACCTTTCCCAGCGCCACAGTCCGAGCGCCAGTCCAGCACCGATCAACAGGAGCCATAACGCCGCCCAAAGCATCCCCGACTGGAGCGCATCATACGCAGTGCCCATTCCGGCCACTGAATACAGTGTCCAGGGAACCCCGAGCGCGGCAACGAACATCAACATCCAGGGTAAAGCGATTCCCCAGGGCGCTGCCGCCGCTGAATCCGGCGAGGCGCTCGCTGCCAAACGGTGGAGGAAATGCAGCATCAATAGTGTAGTCCCAATTGCCGACAGATTTGCGAGCAGTTCCACGAGTCCATCCCCTAAAACCGGCTTTATCGCTAATTTCGCCAAAGCGCCGCCGGTGAACGGCAGCCCGCCGACGCCCAGAGCCAGGATAGCCACCGGAACCAGCACCCACCAAAGACGTCGCGAGCCGGTCGCGGCCACCACGCCGACGGCCAGGAACAGTGCGCCCTTGGCCATGAGATGGTGCGCTGAATAGAAGGTTGCGGCCAGCACCGCACTGCTCTGACCGGCCGCCAGGCCCATGCCGAGGACGGTGGCGACCACGCCCATCTGGCTGACGCTGGAATAAGCCAGCACCGTTTTCGGATTGGGTTGGGTAATGCCGATGACCACGCTGTAAAACGCGGTGAACAGGCCGATGACCGTGAGCGCAACGCCCCAGTCCGGCAGCGGAACGTCGAACGGCAGGAAGCGGATCAATCCGATTACGCCGGCCTTGATAATCGCGCCGCTGAGTACCGCTGAAGCCGGCATCGGCGCTGCCGGATGGGCGACCGGCAGCCAGACATGCAACGGCGCCAGGCCCATTTTCAGCCCGAAACCGGCGATCAGCAACGCCATGGTCGGGTCGCGCCACGGTGAGGTGGGTAATGCCGCTACGGCATCGCGGATGGCCAGGCTGTCGCCAGGAGTGGCGGACGCCAGCAGCACGAAGCCCATCAGCAAACAAATTTCCCCCAACAACGCCAGCACCAGATAAATCATTCCCGCCTGTCCCGCCCGTGGCGTACCGTCAAACACCACCAGACCGTAGGCCGCCAGACTGACCAGGGCGAACGCCAGGTAAAAGGTGAGCAGGTCTGCGGCGATGAAGACGCCCAGACTGCCGGTCAACGTCAGTAGCCAATAGATTGAGAAGCGGCCGTGATAGGTCTTGCCGCGCAGATAGGTTCCGGCATAAAGACCGGCGGCGCTCCACAGTAGCGCGGCGACGCCCAGCAGGATCGTTCCCGTGGTGTCTAACATGAAGGTAATACGCAGGCGCGTTTCGTCAAACACCAAGGGTGGGCTATTGACCGCCAGCAACGCGGCCGCTAATGCCGGGAGCGGTGCCAACGCCAGCAGGTTCGGCATTCGGTCGCGCCAGGTCCGCGACCAACACGCGAATAGTAGCCCGACCGGCGTGGCCAGTGCGGCCAGCAACAGCATTCCGCTGAGGGTCATCGCGATGGGTTCCTCATGGCAAGCCGATCCCTGCTGTCGCCAAGCGGCCGATCTGAACCAGGTCGAAGGCTCCCCATAACCGCGCGAAGCCCAACAGCACCGAGCAGAGCGCCAGGGCCAAGGCAATCATCTCTCGTTCACGCGCCACCGGGGCACGCACGGCGACCCCTTCGCGTGAGCCAAACAGCGCCGGGGCCAGGACACGGAATAGATAGCCACCGGTGAGTAGCCCGCCGCCCAGGATGACCAGTGCCCACCACCATTGCCCGGTCTCAATCGTCGCGTTCAGCAGCAGCCATTTTGCCGCGAAACCGCCACTCGGCGGCAGTCCCATCAACGACATCCCGGCGAGCGTAAAGGCCAGAACGGTAATGGGCAGCGCCCGGCCAATGTTGCTGAGATCGGCAATCCGGTCGTGCCCCAGTGCCTGAGCCATCAACCCGGCGGCCATAAACATGGCGGCTTTGGCGAAGGCGTGAGAAACCACTTGGAGAATACCGCCGGTCCAGGCGCTGGTCGAAACACCGATGGCGACGAGATCAGTCGCCAGGTCCGGAGCCGCAAAGGCCACCGATGCGGGGCGGGTGATGAGCGGGAAGATGAGAAAAAGATAGCCGATCTGGGCAACGGTCGAATACGCGATGAGCAACTTCAGCCGGGCCTGCCGCAGCGCGAGAACACTGCCGAATAGAATCGCTGCTGCGCCTAGGGCGGCAAGCACTTGCGCGGTCATCGGGGTCATCAGCGCCGGCGCGACATCAAACCAGAGCCGAACCATCAGGAAGAAGGAGGCTTTGATGACCAGGGCGGAAAGGATGGCGCTGGCGGCGGCTGGAGCGCCCGCATGAGCCGGAGGCAGCCAGAAATGCAGCGGGAAAAGCGCGGTTTTCGCCATCAGCCCGACGGTCATCAGCACAACGGCGGCTCCGGCAATCGGTTCGGGATGCACTCGTTCGGCCAGCAGTCCCATATCCAGCGTGCCATAAGCGCCGTAGAGCAGCACGGCCCCCAGCAGATACAGCACCGAACCGAAGAGCGCAAACAGCAGATAGCGCAGTGCTGCCACCAGCGTTTCGGCGCGGCCGCTCAGGCAAACCAGGGGAATCGCGGAAAACGTCAGCAGTTCCAGGGCGACGAACAGATTGAACAGATCGTTGCTGAGGAACACCAGGTTTAACGCACCCCACAGCGCCATCAACAACGTCCAGAATGTCAGTGACGAGCGCGTCTCGGGTTGACCGGAAGCAGCGCAAAACTCGGCGCGGGTGAACAGCGCGGTCGCGCCCATAATCATCGCGGTCGTGAGCATCAGGATTGCCGACAGGCCATCCGCCCGCAGCGCCACCCCGAGCGGCGGGTTCCAGCCGCCCAAGACGTAAACCAGCGCGTCGTCGGTGCGGACGACTTCAACCACCATGGCCACGGCGACGGCCAGTCCCACCGGCATCAGCACTAGGGCGATGCGGCCTGCATAACGCCCGCCCATGGCCAGCGTGAGCAGCAGGCCCACCATCGGTAGCACCAGCGCCAGCGGCAGCAGATTCGTAAGGTCTTGCATCATGAATCAGTATCCGGCGCGGGCGCAGCGTGGGCGGACGGCTCATCATCCAGCGTCGCCTGGCCGGTTTCCTGAGCCAGGCGCAGCAACAACCCAATGGCCAGCGCGGTCGCCGCGAAAGCCACCACCAGACCGGTAATCACCAGCGCCTGGGGTACCGGATCGCTGTTCAACCCGGCTCCGGCACCCCGGCGAGCGATGACGCCGAACAACAGGAAAACGCCGCTGCCGAGCAGATTGAACGCCAGAATTTTGCGCAGCGGTTGGGGATGGACGATCAGGCCAAACAACCCCAAACCGACCAGGATCACGCTGCTCAGGCCAAACAGGGTGGTCGTACTGATCATGGCGGCAGCCTGGCCGGTGGGCCAGCCATGAGCAGACCGAGCGCCACCGCGATCGAGAGGGTGAGCGCTAACTCAATGGTGAGGATCAGGGGCTTGGCGTAGCCGACCGGGTAACCGAGAAACGCATCCGCGAACGGCATACCGGCCAGGCCAATCGCCAGGAATACCGCCGAGCCGAGGACCAGCAGAAAACGCAGCCCACGTTGGCGAACTGGCGGGACTTCCGCCTGTCGCGCCAGCAAAATCAGAACCCACATCGCGGCCAAGACCGCGCCGCCCTGAAAAGCACCGCCAGGCTTGTCCGCCCCATTCCAGCACAGGTAAATGCCGACCATGATTCCAAAGGGCGGGAGTACCTGCGCGAGCAGGGTCAAGGCACCGTCCGGGCGGGGATGTTGCAGGATCGGTGCGCCGCCCCAGTCGCGGTCGGGAGCCAGCGACCAGACCCCGAGCAAGGCCGGGAGCAGCACGATCGCTTCCAGCAAGGTGTCCACCGCACGATAGGCGATCAGTACGCCCGTGACCGGATTGCCTAATCCCAGTTCGGGCAGGTGGGCCATAACCGCCGGCGCCAAGGTGGGCGCGGGATCGGGCAGCAGCCATACGATCGCCGCCAGTCCCGCTGAAATGAGCGCAGACAACAGACCCGCCGCCCATTGCAGGGCGATGCCGGGCGGCGCGGACCGGTTCTCGGTGCGACGCAAGCGGGCGGCAGCTCCCAGCAACAGCAGACCGGTTAAACCACTGCCCATCGCCGCCTCAGTCAGCGCGACATCCGGCGCGGCGAGACGCACCCAGATGAGCGCCAACAACAGCCCGTAAGCCACGAAGCCAATGACTGCGGCGAAGGTATCGCGAACCGCAATCGTCCAACACGCTACGGCTAAAACCAGTAAGGCTAAACCGCTATCAACGGCGAGCGCCAGGTTCATCGGGTGGACTCCTCATCCCGCGCCGCCCGCGCCATAAGCTGACCGACCGTGGTCGCTGCTAACAAGCCGATCAGCCAAATCGCAATCAGCTTGATCGCGCCCAGCGGCCACGCCACCTGTGGCAACAGACCGATCACCACCAGCCCCAACCCCAGATTGTCGGCTTTGGTCAGCGCGTGCAGGCGGCTGAGGGGGTCGGGAAAACGCAACAGTCCGACCGTACCGGCGAAGAAAAAGAAGGCACCGGCCAGGACGGCGAGGATCGTAAAACTATCCAGGGCGAGACTGATCATGAAGGATCCGCCTCTTGGGATTCATCGCGATCTGGACATGCAGCGCCTTGGACGAAAGCGACCGAGGCAAAAGCGGCGAGGAGCGCCAGAACCAGCGCGACATCGGTGACGGCGTTGGCGTCGGTGGCGACGCCGATCAACAGTAATGCCGCCACACCGCCAGCGCCGAACAGTTGCGCTGCCATCATGCGATCAGCCGCGGCCGGTCCACGAAGGACGCGAATCAGCCCCAGCGCCACCATGGCCAGGACAAAGACCGCGGCAGCCAGCAGAAAGTCAGGTATCGTCATCGGCTCCACCCAAAGCACGGGTGAGTAATCCTTCGTCGATCGCCAGTTGCGCGGCCACCGGTTGATCGACATCGAGGCAATGGTAAATCAGTGCGCCGTGTTTATTGCTGCCCGTCGACAGGGTGCCGGGTAGCGCGCTGGTCAAGGCACCGAAGGCATATCGGGCGGGGCCGGGTGGCAAGCGGACCGGATAGGCCACGAATCCTGGCCGTAAGGGTAGTCGTGGGTCCAGGGCGCGTCGGGCGACATCCAGACCGCCGATGATGGACTGCTGCAGAAAGCGCACCGCGAAGCGAGCCAGCGCCGCGTACTGCCAGTGTCTACCGTTGGGCGGCAACAGGCGCAGGCTGGTCCAGGTCGCGGCAGCGGCGGCGAACAACCCGGCGGCCAGATCCACTGGATCAGGGCCGATGAGCAGTAGCCAGAAGCCGAAGAACCCAGCGCCACGGATCATCACGGCACGCACAGCAATGTTCCTCCCCCGGTCGACTCCAGCGGCATACGCCCTGGCCATCAAATTTGTCAATAAGTTAGCGGCAATCAATTTTATGCCAAACGGGAGGTGTAGCGTCATTTCATGCGCTTTACCGGGACAGTCGGCTTGCCGAAGGTTAATGGTTCCGCGTTGCTCATCAATTTTGTGGTGATTCAGGCTGGGGGCGGGAAGTGTGGTAGCGGCAACCGGTAACGGTTGTCCTTTGCGCGAACCAAATTGGTGGGAATACGTCCAGGTGAACTCTGCGCCGAATAAAAAGATCTGCGCCGAATAGTAGACCCACAGCAGTACTACGACCAGGGAAGCGGCGGCTCCGAAACCGGACGAGATGCCGGTCTTGCCAATGTAGGTGCCGATCAGAAATTTGCCGGCGATGAACAGCAGCGAGGTCACTATCGCGCCGATCCAGACATCTCGCCAATCGATCCGCACCCGCGGCATCGTCTTGTAGATGATCGCGAACACGGCCGTCGACAGAATAATGCCGAAAGCGACTTCGATAGTGTTTGCAACGGTCGTCCAGTCGCCAAACAGCGGATTCCACCACTTGCTCAACGCGGTCAGGCCGACGCTGAACGCCAGCGACACCATGAGCAGGAAGCCGATGCCAAGAATCATTCCGAAGGACAGCAATCGGGCGCGCACCATTTTCCACAAGCCGGACTTTCCAGGCTTTGCCGGTGCCCGCCAGATGCGATCGAGCGCGTCCTGCAATTCAGCAAAGACCGACGTTGCGCCGATAAAAAGCAGAACAAAGCCAAAGACGGAGGCCAGCACACTTCTGGCCGGCTGACCCGCGCTCTCGATCAGGCCCTGTACCGCCAACGCCTCCGATGTGCCGAGCCACTCGTCCAGTTGATTGAAGATTTCGCCGCGGGCGGCTTCTTCACCGAAGACCAGTCCGGCGACCGCAATCACGATCAGCAACAGGGGGGCAATCGAGAACATCGTGTAGAAGGCCAAAGCCGCGCCCATGCTTTGGGCATGATCCTGCACCCAGTTGACGGCGGCGGCTTTGAACAAATCGGGGACGTCCTTGTAACTCATCATCGGCCGTTGCACGAAAGTTGAGATTGAGAATGGCACCATCAAACCACGCACCAACGGCGCGTAGTCAGACCGGGAGCTTCCAAGCGTCAGAGGGTCAAGTGGCCTGCGAAAGAGCCGCCTTCAGTCGCTCTTCCTGCTCGTCAGAAAGGGAAGTCTTGAGCACCGTCGCCTGATAATGGGACAGCCGTGGCATCACCTTATCCTCGACGGCTTTGCGGACGAGAAGAAAGATCGCTGAACTATTCGGTGCGATGGTGCTGCCGAGCGATTTGATGAAGTTATCGTCGATGCCGTAATCAGCCAGCTTCCCTTGCAAGGCACCGGAACCCGCGCCGACCAGTCCGCCCGCTAGCATCCCGGCCAGCGGATTCATGAACAACAGGCCGATGAGCGCTCCCACCAGCATCCCGCGCGAGGCTCCTTGACTGGCTCCGATCGCCACTAGATTAACGCTTTGTTTGAGATGGATTTTACCATCGCTGTCACGGATCACCACACAGGCGTCCTCAAGTTCGAGAACGTACTCATTCTGTAATGCCCTGAGTTCATTCAGAAAATGATCAGCCGTGTCCAATTCCTTGAACGCCAGACAAATAAGGTCACTCATTTCACACATCCTCTTCGTTGAATTTCGTTTTGAAAAAGGCATCTATCGTCTTTGCTCACCGGGGCCGCGCCACGCGATGAGCATTCAAATGCCACAACCGGCAGTGGTGCGGTCTCCGAGGCCGCAGCCAGTTAGACCATTTGGGAGTTGATTATTTAAAATATAGGAATTATTTAATTGGTTTATTTTTCAATGGTTCGGACAGTTCTTTTTTCCAAAAGTCTAGGCAAATCATTCAGAAAGATCGCCCAGACCTTAGATGAGGTTGCCAAACTCTTTGAAAAGCCATGAGTTTTAGGTAAGTTACCATTAAAATAATTATAAATCAATATATTGTGCATTTATCAAACTCAGGAAAAATCCCCAGTTCGATTTAAGTAGGGGTTCGACGGCCATAAGCTACGGTCTGTGGGCCACAAAACTGTCCGAACCATTGTAATTCTGAAAATAAAAGTGTTCTTCCTATCTATAACCGCGCCAGTCGCTCCACTGTATCCGGGTAATATTCAACCAAGCGGATCAATAAGGCCGCTTGCGCATTCGGCTTTGCCCTACCCTGTTCCCAGTTTTCGAGCGTGCGCGGGTTAGTACGCAAATAGTGGGCAAACAAGGGACGTGACAGGTGGAGGCGTTCACGAAGTGCGGTAATGTCGGCAGCCTTCACGCTCGGCGCGGGCAAGCCTTCCGCTTCATGCGTGCGTAAAGTCCTTTTGCCAGCGCGTTCATCCGCTAGCGCCTCAAAACCTTCCGTAATTTCGATAAACAGGTTACGTTTCGCCATCTCTTGCCTCCAATTCACGCTTGAGTATTTCTTTGAGCGTCTTTCGTTCCCGCAGCGACAGATCCTGCGCTTCATTCTTGTCATACAGGGTGAAGATCCAGAACTGCTGACCGGTTTCCCACCAGAAGTAGATCACCCGCAAACCGCCTCGGGTACCTTTGCCTCGGCGCGGGTCAGCGTAGCGAACCTTGCGTAGACCGCCGGTGCCTTCGATGATCTCTCCCGCCAGCGGGTTTTCCATCAGCAGGTTCTGCAAGCCACGAAAATCCTCATCGGTCAGGTATTCGGCTCGAAACCGCGAGAACGCGGGCAGTTCTTTAAACAACGCTTTCATCGGCAAAATATACGCAACTTGCGTTTATTGAGCAACCGATCACTTCTCACCTCATGCCCATCGCGTCGGCCTCTAAAAATTAGTGATTAGGTCCAGCGCTCATTTCAAATACTAAACGACTACCAGCTAAAGCTGGTGGGTTTCGCGCCGGGCGCAGAGGACTGAAAGTCCACCCATCAATGCGCCCGACGCTTTAAGAACATCCTGTTGCAACAATTAAGTTGCACCACCAAGCCAAACCCGATTTAGAAAGCATCTGATCTCGCCTCATTCCCCTATGATTATGGATCGGTTTTATGGCCTATGAGGATGGGGGTAGTAGATTTAACGATCTGCCCCCCTCACCCTAGCCCTCTCCCCCCTGCCAGGGGGAGAGGAGACTGAACACTTACGGAAATCCAACCGCTGGCCCCGAACCATCCTGTCCCGGTCCCTACTGATAGGGCGCGAACGCCTCGGCAACCTTACCGCCTTTACCACCGCCGCGCATGACCAGTCCTAGCAGCAGTCGCGCCTTCAGGCCGGAGAGATAACCTGCGGGAATGACACCGCGCTGGATGAGATCGATCTCGGCACCGGGATACCCGTAGGTCCGGGTAAATACCGGACCCGTCATCGCCCGGCTCGCGAGCACCACCGGAATCTTCGCGGCCAGGTCGCCGACCCGTGGAGCGACGTCCGCGAGGACATGGCCAGCGCCCATCCCCTCGATCACGACACCCGCGTAGCCGAGATCGGGCAGCGAGCCGAGCAGACGCCCGTCGTCGCCCATCGCCACTTTCACCAGCGCCACCGGCGCGGGTGGACCGTCCGCCACCGACCAGTTGGGGTTTCGCGTCACGCGCACATAGAAGCGTGGCTGCCGTTCGATCAACGTGCCGATCGCCCCCACCAGTGGCGACAGGAACGCCGAGGGCAGCGCAGTATGCGACTTCTGGACGAACCGCGCTGCGTGAATATCGTAGTTGAGGACCACCAGCGTCCCCAGACCGCGCGACTCCGGAGCGGCGGCGACGATGGCCGCCGACAGGAGATTGGCAGGTCCATCGGCTCCCGGTGCATCCGCGCCGCGCATCGCGCCCGTCACCACTACCGGTTTGTCGGAATCGACCAGGAGATCGAGGAGGAACGCCGACTCCTCAATGGTATCGGTACCCTGGATCACCACCGCGCCATCGAAGCCGGCGGCGAAGCCTTCCTCAAGCACGTGCGCGACTTCAACCAGGTTAGCCGGAGTGAGCGAGGGACTGGGCAGGCGGAATAGCGACCGCGCGTCGATGTCGCCGACTTCGGCGAGCGCCGGCACCGACGCCACCAGCTCGGCGGCGCCCAGCTTGGGGGTGATGCCGCCGGAATCGCTCGGCATCATGGTGATGGTCCCGCCGAGCGACAGGATCAACAGACGTGGCTTGCTCGTCGCTGTCACATTTCTTCCTCGAACCCATCGCCCTCACGCTTTGGCAGCGGATTCGCCGACCCGCCCGGTTTGCCGCCGATCTGGAGTTCCAGATGGGTCAGGCGCTCGTCCAGCCCCGCCAGCGACAGCCTGGGCTTGGGCGGCGGACTCGTCGGGATCTCGCCCGGCCGGTAGTTGGGCAGCCGGCTGGCCGGGAAGATCGCCAGCAGCGAGAGCGCCGCCATGATCAACAGGCCGATCTTGAGCGCCCGCAGCCGCGACTCTTCGTTGATGCGCACCGTTTCCTGGACCTGCTCCGGCGAAAGGCTGGTGCGCTCCAGGGCCGTCAGCAGGCGGTCGTTGCTCACGAAGGTAATGTTGTTGTCCAGGTCGATCTGGGACTGGAGTTCTGCTTTCAATTCCGGGTGTTCACCCAGCGACCCGACGATGAAGGCGCTTAACAGGCCAACGAGCAGTGCGCCTGAGACGGCGGTGCCGACCGCGGCGGCCAGGTTGTTGGTGGTTCCGCGCAGCGAGCCGACATCACTCGCCAATTCCTTGGGCGAGGCGGTGACCAGCACGTTGAATAACAACGTCACCAGCGACCCCTGGCCGATACCGAACACCACCAGTCCGATCATGACGACCGGCGCACTCCAGTCATTGCGCACCACCCAGGCGAGCCACAGGAGCGCGATCGTGCAGAGGGCAAATCCCCAGCGGCCAATTTCCTGCGGCGTCAGCTTGTTATAGAGCTTGATGATCAGCATCGCCGTGAAGAACACGGTGAGGTTGAACGGCATCATGGCAATCG
>JAIFNF010000036.1 GCA_020047885.1 Gammaproteobacteria bacterium
CCTCCGCCCGGAAGGACGCCTGTTCTTCGTCAATGCGCAATCCGTCGCTGACCAAATCAAGGTTTTTGTGACCCAGTACCAACCCAAAGTGCTGGTGCTGGATTTGAGCGGAGTTTTCGATATTGAGTATTCGGCGCTACAGATGCTGATGGAGGGTGAGCGGTTTGCGAGTCGGACTGGCAGAAGTCTGTGGCTGGCCGGATTGAACCCGGATGTCCTGGAGGTCGTCCGCCATGCGGGCTTGGCGGAACGATTAGGCCGTCAGCGCATGTTCTTCAATGCCGGGGCGGCCATCGAGCGCTATTTGGCCAATACGCAAGAGAACGTCGGCTAAGATTGAGGTCGTTGTGACGGTGGGTTCAGGGATCAACCCTTTCCTGGGAGATTTGAGGTCTAAACCAGCAGTGGTGGCGATCACTCATGTTTAAAGTGCTAAGGCAACTCGCAAAAAATAGTCCCATACCCTTCCGAACCTGGCCACGGAAAGACACGGAAGACACGGAAAAAAAGAATCTTCCGTGTTTTTCCGTGTTTTTCCGTGGCTCGATCCTTATGCGGTCAAAGCGATGATCCAAGCAGATCAATGGAGGACTTTTATTGCGAGTTGCCTAAAAAGGAATTCGCTGAACATACCGCTCTGGCTCACTCCGATGCGGTATGTAGGCGGCGACCATCGCGGGTAGCCTGGTTTTGCCGCGCCTGGAGCACGAATCCCGCGCCGCCTACAGCCACGGCATGTCGGCCGCATCGGCCCAAGCAGCGCTATCCGCCATCGCTTCGAGTATGATGCGCTGACCGGCATCGTGTTCGCGCTGGCCTTCGTCATGGTGCAATTAGCGCTATTGCCTATTCCCCGCGTCCCCTGTAATTCCATAAAGACTTCCAACGCCCGCCTCCAATCTCCCGGCGTGATTTCACCCCTCCTTTGGTCATTCTGGATGCACCCATGACACCAACGACTGCCGACGAAAAAAACAGCGATCTGGACGCCAAAGTATTACTGGGGGTGTTGACCGCCTTCCGGCGTAGCGATTTTGCCCAGCGGATGCCCGATCACTGGATCGGGATGCCCGGCAAGATCGCCGACACACTGAACGAAATCATTCGCTGGGAGACGACCAGATGCAATTAGTGAATCGACCCTCTTCCACCGCACGCAAGAATCGAATGACTCGACTTTTATGACTGAAAACCACATCGCCATTCGCGTCCTGATCGTGGACGACAACCCGGCCAAGCTAACCGCGCTGACGGCGGCGCTTTTCGGCATGGACCTCGAGATTGTCACCGCTACCTCCGGCAGGGAGGCGCTGCACAAGTTGCTGGCGCAAGAGTTCGCAGTGGTGCTGCTCGACGTGAACATGCCGATCATGGACGGTTTCGAGACCGCGACCCTGATCCGCAGTCGGCCGCGCTCCGAACATTTGCCGATCATTTTCATCACCGCCGAACGACTGACCGATGATGCCCGGCTGCAAGGCTACGGGCTGGGGGCGGTGGATTACATCTTCAGCCCGGTGCTGCCGCAAATCCTGCGCGCCAAAGTGGCGACCTTTGTCGATCTCCACCGCCTGCGTGAGCGACTGGTCAACCATGAGTCCGTCGTGCGCAAGAATCAGGTGCTGGAAGAAACTAATCGGTTGAAGAGCGAATTTCTCGCCACTATGTCGCACGAACTGCGCACGCCGCTGAACGCTATTATTGGCTTTGCCGAGTTGCTCAAGGATGGGGTGATGGGTGAACTGACCCCGGTGCAACACGATCAAACCACCCTGATTTTCAACAGCGGCCATCACCTGCTGTCGCTGATTAACGACATTCTGGATCTGACCAAGGTCGAGGCCGGCAAGATGCTGCTGGAACTGAATCCGGTCAATCTGCCGACGGTACTGGAAGGCTGTCTGGCGCTGCTGCGCGAGAAGGTGTTGCGCCATCATCTGCGCATGACGCTGGACATCGAGCCGGGGCTGCACACCGTCCAGGCCGACGAGCGCAAGCTCAAGCAGATCGTTTATAACCTACTCGCCAACGCAGCCAAATTTACCCCGGACGGGGGCGGTATCCGGGTCACGGCGCAGCGCACCCGCCAGACCGATGCGGCGGGTCATGCCGTGGACGCGGTGGCGATTGCCGTTACCGACAGCGGCATGGGCATTGCCGAAGAAGACATGGGCAAGCTGTTCCAACCCTTTGTCCAGCTTGACGCCTCGCTGGCGCGGCGTCACGAAGGCACCGGGCTGGGGCTGGCGATGGTCAAGCGGTTGGTAGAACTGCACGGCGGCGGCGTGATCGTGACCAGCGCGGTGGACCAGGGCAGTTGCTTCAGCTTCTGGTTGCCGGTGCATCCTGATCTGCTGGCGAACGTCACGCCGCCCCCGCCAGCCGCGAGTTCTGCGCCGACGCCGCCCACCGCCGCCACGCATCCCGATCCCCGCCCGCCCGCGCCCCACAGCATCCGCCAGGCGCTGATTGTCGAGGATGACGATGCCGCCGCTGCCCTGATGGCGACCCAGATGGAGCTATATGGCCTTGACCACCACTGGGTTGCCAGCGCGGCCGCGGCCCTGGCCTGGCTGCATGACCACCAGCCGGCCCTGATTACCCTCGACATCCTGCTGCCGGATGCCAGTGGCTGGAGCCTGCTGGAACAGATCAAATCCGACCCACGGCTAGCGGACGTCCCGGTGTTGATCCTGTCGGTGCTGGATGAAACCGATCAACACTTTGTCCTCAGCGCGGCGGCGGTGCTGCAAAAGCCGGTCTCACGCCAGCAGATTGAACGGTTGCTGCGCTCGCTGCATTTGCTCAGCCCGTCGGATCGCCGGCCCTGCATCCTGGTGGTGGACGACGATCCTCAGCAGATCGCCTTGTTCACTACCCAGTTGACCGAGTTGGATTGCGCGTTGCGGACGGCGGGCGGCGGGCGGGAAGCGATTGCGCTGGCGCAACAGGAGCAACCCGATCTGCTGGTGCTGGATCTGATGATGCCGGAAATCAACGGTTTTGACGTGATTGAAGCGTTGCGGGCGAATCCGGCCACTCAGGCCATACCCATTCTGGTGTTGACCGCCAAAGACCTGACACGCCCGGAGCGCGAGCTGTTGAACGCCAGTGTGACCCGGATTCTCCAGAAAAGCGGCTTGTCACGGGAGGCGTTCCTGACCGGAGTCCGCGCTCTGCTCGACGCTGCCATCGCCCAGCTGCAGGAACCGCGACCTTGATGAGCGAAGCGCCTTTGAACAAGGGCGGGCTAGGGGCTGCGGTTGAATCGACTTCCCCCAACCTCTCTCCCGCCAGCGGGCGATGGGTTATATGTTGGGTCGGATTATTTGATGTTCACAGCAATAGTTTTCACACCTAACCGGCTGAAATCCGATGTATTGTTGGTGACAACGGTTAATCCGTTGACTAAGGCCGTCGCGGCGATAATGGCATCTGGTGTTTTGGTCTTAAACTGCTGTCTTAGCAGGATAGCCCGTTCAGTGATCGCATCTTTCAGGTCGAATACCGTGGCATGGCTGATGAACTCCCTGGCTTTAGTATGCAATTCAGGATCAGCCGCAAATTGCCCCCATCCCAGAAACTCGATTTTGGTGATGATAGAAATCTTGAAGCTGTCAGCGAGTAGGGTGTGGATAGATTCGTTATCCGTCAACCCGTTGAAATAGTAGATGACGATATTGGTATCAATCAAATAAGCCATTAGAGCCAACCTTCACGGACACTCACCAAGTAGTCGTCAATGACGTGCTTCGGTTGGTGGGCAACCCCGAAAAACAGCCGTGGATCAAAAGGGGGGGCAGGTTGTTGCTTTTCCTCAACTTCAATGCCGTCTTCCTTGGCTATTTGCGTTAACACCAATTGCACTAGCCGGAACTTGTCAGCGTGGGATAAGGCTACGACAGAGGGTAATAATTCTGCTATTGACATCGTGATTGATCTCTACAGGTGATCGTAAAAGTAGGTCGGGCAACAGCGGAGCGTTGCCCGACAGGAATGCGCCTAAGAAGCTGTCTAAAAACTAAGTCTTTGATCTGTATGACTGTTGAGATGGCTTCCAGCCGGATCTATAAGCTAAAAGCCGGCTGGAAGCCGCCTCCACAGAAAAAATATCTGAATAATCAATGAAGAGTTTTTCGACAGCCTCTAAGGCAACTCGCAAAAAATAGTCCCATACCTTTCCAAACCTGGCCACGGAAAAACACGGAAAAACACGGAAGATTCTTTTTTCCGTGTCTGCGCGATCCTCATCCGCGGTCAAAGCCATGATCCCAGCAGATCACTGGAGGATTTTTATTGCGAGTTGCCTAAGCCCCGCCCGTCCCCGGTTCCGATCCGTTCTGCCGCAGGCCGCGCACCAGGGTCAAGGCGGCGGCGAACTCAAACTGCTTCAGCAAATGCGTCAGTTCGGCATAGCGCGGCCCCAACATCATGCGCAACGCCTCGGCGTGCGTTTGGGCCAGACCCAAGGCGGCGGTATCCCGCTGCGTCAGCAACTCCTCCAGTTCGGCCAGCACCTGGCGCAGACGGGCCGGGTCCAGCATGGCCCGGTTCGCTGTCTGGGGCGGCGAGATCCGGTCAGGCCGGGCGGCGGTCAGCGCGGCGAATTCCTGATCAATCGCCTGCGCTTCCCGCTGCATTTCCGCAGGATTCAACAGTTCTGGTTGCGTGACGCCGTCCCGCAACCTGGCCTCCAGATGCGCCGCCGCTTGCGCCAGCCGCTCAGCCCCCAGTGTGGCTGCCGCCCCCTTGAAATTGTGGGCCTGGCGGCGGGCGGTAACCCAGTCGCTGGCCGCCAGGCTCGCCAGCAGCCGCGCCCGCTCGTCGGTGGAGCGCTCGATAAAATCACTCAGCAATTCCAGATATTTGTCGGTATTGCCGCTCAACGCCGACAAGCCTTGCGCGATGTTGAAGCCGGGCAAGTCGGCCAGCCGGGTCAACGCAGCATCGGCCACTGTCTCGCGGATCGGTGTGCCGGGCTTTGGCGGCGCCAATGGCTCGCCCGCGCCGGTCCCCAGCGTGGTTCCCGCCGGCAACCATTCCAGCAAGGTGGCATACAGGGCATCAGGATCGACCGGCTTGGCGATAAAGCCGTTCATGCCCGCGGCCTGGCACATCCGGCGGTCTTCTTCAAAGGCGTTGGCGGTCATCGCCAGAATCGGGGTCTGGGTCTGGCCGGGCAGGGCGCGAATGGCGCGGGTGGCTTCCAGACCGTCCATGTCGGGCATCTGCACATCCATCAGAATCAGGTCGTAGTGCTGGGTTCGCGCCTTCTCCAGCGCCTGGCGACCATCGGCGGCGGTATCTACCGCCAGCCCCACGCTGTGCAGCAGTTCCAGCGCTACCTCGCAGTTGATCAGGTTATCTTCCGCTAGCAGCAACCGCAGGCTGCCGTGGCGCTGGCGCAGTTGGGTCTCGGCATCGCCCCGCTCGACAGCCGGCGCGGTCTGCGGGATGCCGTGACCGTGTTGCAACCGGGCGGTAAACCAGAACCGGCTCCCTACCCCCGGGGTGCTGACTGCGCCTGCTTCGCCGCCCATCAGTTGCGCCAGCCGCCGGGTAATGGCCAGGCCCAGACCCGTGCCGCCATACTTGCGGGTGGTCGAAACATCGGCCTGCTCGAACGATTGGAACAGCCGGGCCAGTTCGTCGGGCGCAATCCCGATGCCGGTATCCACCACCTCAAAACGCAGCACCAGCGAGTCGCCCTGGTCTTCCACCAGTTTGGTGTGCAGCGCCACCGAACCGCGCTCGGTAAATTTGACGGCGTTGCTGGCGTAATTGAGCAGCGCCTGACGCAGGCGGGTGGGATCGCCCAGCAGCCACAACGGCGCAGCATCGGTGTCCACCGTCACCGTCAGCCCCTTGGCCTGGGCGGCGGCGAGAATCATCGAGCGCACCTGATCCAGCACCGCGTTCAGGGAGAATTGACTCTGATCCAGGTGCAATTTGCCGGCTTCGATTTTGGAGAGATCCAGAATGTCGTTGATGATCGAGAGTAAATGCCGCCCGGCGCTGTCGATTTTGTCGAGCCGCTGCAACTGTGCCGGGGTCGCCCCGGCGCGGCGCAGCAGGTGGGTCAAACCGATAATGGCGTTCATCGGGGTGCGGATTTCGTGGCTCATGTTGGCCAGAAAGGCGCTCTTGGCCTGATTGGCGGTTTCGGCCTGCTGTTGCGCCGCCGCCAGCGCCACGGTGCGCTCGGTCACCAGCGCCTCCAGATGGTGCCGGTGGCGATCCAGCTCTTCGCTCAGGCGCTTCTTGTCGGTAATGTCCTCCTTGATCGCAACATAATGCGTGACTCGCCCATCAGGCTGGCGCAACGGGGTCAGGATGCCGTATTCGATGTATTCGCTGCCATCCTTGCGCCGGTTGCAGAACTCGCCCTGCCAGGTGTGACCCTCGGTGAGCGCCGCCCACATCGCCGCATAGCGATCCGGCGGGGTTTTGCCGGACTGGAGAATGCGCGGATTCTGGCCGATCACCTCTTCACGGCCGTAGCCGGTGATGCGGACAAACGCTTCGTTGACATACTCGATCCGGGCCTGGGTGTCAGTAATCACGATGCTTTCCGGGCTTTGCTCCATCGCCAGCGATAGCTTGCGGAGCTGGCTTTCCGCGAGCTTGCGCTCGGTGATATTGACGCTGATCAGCACAAATTCGCCCGGCACCGGACGATAAATCGACAGCGCGTACCAGCGGTTTTGCGCCGCCAGATACTGCTCATAGCGGGCTGGCTCGCCAGTTTGCGCGACCTGGGCAAAGATCCTGAACAGTTCCGGGTAGTCACGATCATCGCCGGGCAGCACCTCGCTCATCCGGCACCCTTCCATCCCCGGCAAGTTGGCGTCCTGCTCGTAGGCGGGATTGGCCCAGATAATGGCGTAATCCACCGGGCAGCCGTCCGCAAAGATCATGCGACAGTGCGCCAGGCCATTGGGCATATTCTCAACCAGGGAACGATAGCGGGCTTCGCTCTCCCGCAACGCCTGTTCGGCGGCGTGCAGCGTGGCCTGGGTGCGCAGGCTGATGATGCCGTAGGCCAAATCGCTGGCCAGTTCCTCCAGCAGGCCGGTTTCCTGATCGTCAAAGGCGCTGGCTTCCGCGGCAAAGATGCTCAGACCGCCCACGGTTTTCCCGCCACTGGCAAGCGGTAGCACGATGTAGGCGGCACAGCCGGGGGCCGGCGCAGATTCCGCAGCAGTGGCTATGTCGTGGCAAATCGCGGTCTGCCCACCGTGGACGACCTGAGCGACGATGGTTTGACCGGGGCCGGTGTTGACCCAAGCGCGGTGCTGATCTGCCGCATCGCTGGTTTCACCCAGGCAGGCCGACGCGACCTCGACGCATGTCCGGGTCTGGTCATCCAGCGGAAAGCTGATCCCGGCCATGCAGTAACCGCCGTTTTCGACGATGTTCTGTACGGCAATCCGCAGCAGTTCTTCCTCGCGGGTCGCCCGCACCAGCGCCTTGTTGCTGGCCGACAGCGTGCGTAGCGCCCGATTGAGCCGGGCCAGACGCTGTTCACTGGCCCGCAACTGGGCGGTGCGGGTTTCCACCTGTTCTTCCAGAAGGCGGTTATGGTCGGTCAGAAAGTCGTTGAACGCCTTGACCCGGAGCAGGTTCCTGACCCGCATCAGCAGTTCGGGCCGGCTGATCGGCTTGGTGAGAAATTCCTGCGCCCCGGCTTCGAGACCCTTGAGGCACGATTCCCGATCATCGAGCGACGTCACCAGCACCACCGGAATCAGACTGCTGCGGGAGTCCGCTTTCAAGCGGCGGGTCACCTCGAACCCGTCAAGGCCGGGCATCATCACGTCGAGCAAAATCAGATCGGGCTGTTGCTCGGCGACCCGCGCCAGGGCGGCTTCGCCGGAAGCGACCGAATGCACGGTATGCCCCTCGGCAGCCAGCAGGAACTCCAGCAGTTTACGGTTGCTCTCGCTGCTATCGACCACCAGGATGGTGGCGGGGCGGGGCTGATCCACGGTTGCTGATCCTTGAAGTGGTTCGCTATCAGGCCGGTGCGTCGGCGTAATGCTCCCTGATTCGCGCAAACTCGGGCAGCAGGCCAGTAAACAGGGTCACCAGTTGCGGTTCAAAAGCCTTGCCGGATTCGCCGACGATCCATGCAACCGCCTGCGCCTCCGGCCAGGCCGCCTTGTAGGGTCGGACGCTCAGCAGTGCGTCATAAACATCGCAAATGGAGGCGATCCGGCCCTCGAGGGGGATCGCTTCGCCGGCCAGGCGGTTCGGATAACCCTGGCCATCCCAGCGTTCATGGTGGGTCAGCGCCACGGTGCGCGCTATGGCGAGCAGACCAGAGTCGTGTTCGCCCAGGATGTCCGCGCCGATTTGGGCGTGGGTTTGCATCACCGCCCACTCTTCCGGGTTCAATTTGCCCGGCTTGAGCAGAATGTGATCGGGAATAGAGTTGTTCATCAATAAAATCACCTAACTTATTGAACTAAAAATGAGTTTTTGAGGTTCCAGAGGCCGGCAGCGGCAAAAATAAAG
>JAIFNF010000249.1 GCA_020047885.1 Gammaproteobacteria bacterium
TTCATCAGATGTTGCGCGAGAGACCCCGTCCTTGCTTCGGCTGCGCTCAGCACGAGTCAGGGCGGGGAGGGATAGCGCGGAACGCGAAGCGTTCCCCTGTTCTCGCTCTCCTGGTAGGTCAGCTATCAGAGTTGAATAGGTGCAGGCTTTCCACCTGCCGGGTCGCGAGACTCTGCCCGTAAGGGCCTGGTCACGGATCACATCTCTCGACGTGATCGCTCCCCTCGACCATGTTGTGTACCGGCATCACGTCCCGATCCGTTTCGTGCTTACCCTGTTGCTGGTCTGCAACCGGGACTTTCAGAGCCTGGAACTGAGGAAGCATTCCAGGGTGAGTCTTAAACCTGTACGCAACGTAGCCCGATGTTCTGGGCTGAGTCTGGTCAACCCGAGCTTGTCTCCAAGCTCCCGCCTTCAGGCGGGGGTAGTTGACAGCAATTTTCCTTACTTTCAAGTCCGGGAGCTCAATATCCGGCGTCTGTTGTATTTATCGGTCGGCATGTTGCACCGCAACATCAAGTTAAGCATTCCTGCTTTTAAAAAGCAAGCAATCGTTTCTTCAGGACTCGCCTTCCAGCGTCGATAGATCACCGAGCGGCAGGCCCAGTTCACGGGCGCGCAAGAGTCGGCGCATGATTTTGCCACTGCGGGTTTTCGGCAAATCGCGTATAAATTCCAGTTCCCGCGGCGCTACTGCCGGTCCCAGTCGGGTGCGGGCGAAGCCGATTAACTCCTTGCGCAGAGCGTCGCTCGGCGCATAGCCGGGTTTCAGGGCGACAAAGGCTTTGACGATCTGGCCGGCGAATTCATCCGGCTTGCCGATCATGCCGACCTCGGCCACCGCCGGATGCTCCAGCAACACGCTCTCCACTTCAAACGGGCCGATCAGGTGCCCCGCCGTCTTGATTACGTCATCATTGCGGCCCACAAACCAGAAATAACCGTCCGCATCACAAGTCGCCAGATCGCCAGTCAGATACCAGTCCCCGGCGAAACATTGCCGGTAGCGCGGTTCATCATCCAGATAGGCCCGGAACATCGATGGCCAACCCACCCGCAACGCCAATTCGCCTTCTTCGCCAGGCGCCAGAAAATCGACGCCGCTGTCCGGTCGGCGTTGAACAATGGCGGCGTCGATGCCGGGCAGTGGCCGCCCCATCGAGCCGGGCCGAATGTCCTGGCTACGATAGTTAGCGATCATGATGGCCCCGGTTTCGGTTTGCCACCAGGTGTCGTGGAAGGGCTGGCCCAGCGTTTCCAGCGCCCACACCACGCCTTCGGGATTCAACGGTTCACCCACACTGGCCATAAAGCGCAGCGCACGGAGATCGAATCCCCGCGCCAGTTCCGCACCGGAGCGCATTAACATGCGAATGGCAGTCGGCGCGGTGTACCAGACGTTCACCCGTTCCTGCTCCAGAATCGCGTACCAGCGCCGCACGTCAAATTCAGCTTCGTCCACCACCAGCGTAGCGCCATGGGTCAGCGGCGCGATAATGCCGTAGGAGACGCCGGTGACCCACCCGGGATCCGCGGTACACCAATAAATATCGCCAGGCCGCAAGTCCAGCGCCATCCGCCCCGTCCAGCGGTGAGCCACCACTGCTTCGTGAACATGAATCGCCCCCTTGGGCGCACCCGTCGTGCCACTGGTGAAGTGCAGCAATGCCCAGTCTTCAGGCTGAGTGCGGGGGGGCGGGCGGTGGTCGGACTCCGCGTTGAGCAGGGCATGAAAAGCGTGGAGGCCCGGTTCGTCGCTATCGCCATCAGTCAGCAAAACCGATGCCAAATCCGGCAATACCGGGCGCAGCGCCTGCACTTTGCGCTGATACAGCAACGCGGTCGTCACCAGCACCCGCGCCCGGCTGTTGGCCAGTCGCACCCGCACCGGCTCCGGGCCGAAGGCCGAGAACAGCGGACAGAACACCGCGCCGGCTTTCAACGTACCGAGGGCGGTGATGTACAACTCGGGAATGCGTCCGGCCAGTATGCACACCCGGTCGCCGGGTCGGATGCCCAGTCGTTCCAGACTGTTAGCGAACTGGTTGCTCAACCGGGCCAGTTCGGTATAGCTAAACTCCCGCCGCTCGCCATTTTTACCGAGCCAGCGCAGCGCCACGACGTCACCCTGACCGGCGGCAACCCAGCGATCCACCGCTTCAAACGCGATATTCAGACCGCCATCCGGTAAACCTGCAAGTTCAGCGCGGGCGTCCGCCCAGGAGAACGTTACCCGGGCGGCAGCGTAATCAGCCAGATTCGGCGCAGGTTGATCGGCCTTCAGGGTCTTGGGAATCAGGTTCCAGGGCATGGGCGCCTCCCAGGGCATGGCTATGTCGATGGAGGCGCTCATTGTAGCGAGGTAGCCAGGTCGTCAGGTAGCGATTAACATAACCGCACTGGCCACGATCCCTGACCGAGACCCCCCTATGACCATTCGCAATCTCCAATACCTGTTCAAACCGCCCGGCGGTCCTGATGCGACGGTAGAGTTCAACGTGATCGAGGGGGGCTTCAAGGGACCCGTCATGCCGGTGAATCCCGATCAGCGCTCGATTGCCGGGGTGCTGGCCTACCCCGATGTCGCCAGTCTGCCCGTGGTGCCGGAACTGGCGATTCTGACGACGCCACTGGAGCAGGCGCCGGACCTGATCAGTCAACTGGGTGAACGCGGAACCCGCGCCGCCTTGTTGCTGAGTCGCGAAATCCTGCAAGACCATCGCGGCGATCATGAGGCGCTGGTGAGTCAGGAGCTGTTGCAAAAGTATCCGGACCACGGGGAAGCGTTGAAGCAGCGGATTCTGGACGCAGCCAAGCCCCATGTGCTGCGGATTATGGGGCCGGATCACCTGGGTTATGCCGTGCCAGCGGCGAATCTCAACGCTAGTCTGAGCAGTCAGCGGCCGCTGGCCGGACAAATCGCCCTGATCTGCCAGTCAGCCGCCGTGATGCGCAGCATGATTGACTGGGCCAACAGTCGCAATATCGGCTTTTCCCATGTCATCTCGGTCGGCGTTCGCTGGGATATTGATTTGGGCGATCTGATGGATTACCTGCTACGCGATCATGGAACCCGGGCGATCCTGATGTATATGGAACACACCCGCCGGCGGCGCAAGTTCGTCTCCGCTGCCCGCGCCGCCGCTCGCGTCAAGCCGGTGATTGTGTTGAAACCGCACGATTTTCGCGCTGGAGCGGTCGAGGATGCGGTCTACGATGCGGTGTTCCAGCGGGCGGGTATTCTGCGGGTGAATAACATTGAGCAGTTGTTTGGTGCTGCCGAAACGCTGGCAACCGCCAAGCCGGTCTACAGCGACCGTTTGACTATCATCAGCAACAGCTACAGCCTGGCGCTGATGACCAGCGATAAGCTATTGCGGCGCGACGATCGCTTGGCCGAGATCAGCGCTGCCACCCGTGAACAGGTCACGCAAGCCTGTCGGCCCGGTTATCCCATCGATAATCCGGTCGATTTGGGCGATACCGCTGGCCCCGAAGAGTACCGCAAGGCGCTTGAACTGTTGCTACAGGAACCGGGGACCGACGGCATACTGGTGCTGCACGCGCCGACATCGATGGGTCGTTCGCTGGACTGTGCGCAAGCCGTGGTCGCGTGCGCCGCCAAGAGTCGGCGATTGGTCATGACCTGCTGGTTGGGTGAAGTGTCGGTGGACTCTGCCCGCGACTGTTTCAAAAACGCACAGCTACCCACCTACGAGACCCCCGGCGATGCCGTTGATGCCTTCAGCCGACTGGCGCAGTACCGGCGCAATCAGGCGCTGCTGATGGAGACGCCGCCCTCAATTCCCGAAGGCTTTACCCCGGATGTAGAAACCGCGCGCCGCATCATTCACATTGCCTTGACGGCGGGTCGCCGCCGGTTGAACGCCTACGAGACCAGTCAGGTATTGGCGGCTTACGAAATTTCCACCGTGCCTCTGCAGTTTGCCTCGACCCCGGAAGCGGCCTCCGAACAGGCGCTGAGCATGAAGGGGCCGGTGGCACTGAAGATTCTCTCGCCGGATATTGTCAACAAGTCCGATGTTGGCGGCGTGGCCTTTGGGTTGAAAAACCCGCTGGAAGTGCTGGTGGCCGCCACAGAAATGCTCAAGCGTGTGCGTGAGTTGGCTCCAGATGCCGTCATTGACGGCTTCGCGGTGCAGCCCATGCAATATCGAAACAGCGCCTACGAACTGATGATGGGGGTGCGCACCGGCAAGCGGTTCGGCCCGGTGATCTTCTTCGGGCAGGGCGGCACCGAAGCCGAAGCGATTGACGATATTGCCTATGCCCTGCCGCCGCTGAACATGCAACTGGCACGCGATTTGATGTGGCGGACCCGGCTGTATCGGCGGCTCAGCACCAGTCGGGGCCGTCCGGTGGATCTGGACGCCATGGCGCTGACCCTGATCAAAATTTCACAGATGGTGGTGGATCTCGGCGAGGTTGTTGAACTGGACATCAATCCGGTCTGGGTCAGCGCCGACGGACTGTTAGCGCTGGACGCGAATCTGTTGATTGAAGCCAATCCCGAACCGGCGACCAAGCGGTTGGCCATTTCCCCGTATCCCAAGGAACTGGAACGGCGTTTCAGCTTGCCGGATGGCCGAGCCTTCCTGATTCGGCCGATCCTGCCCGAGGACGAACCGCAATTGCAGGAACTCGTCAAACGGTTACCGGCGGAAGATGTACGGATGCGGTTTTTCCAGCCGATTCGCGAACTGTCGCATGAAATGGCGGCGCGGTTGACCCAACTCGATTACGAGCGGGAAATGGCATTCGTGGTGACGGACCCGGATAACCTGCCCGGCAAGGCGAAGATTTCCGGGGTGGTGCGTTGCAACGCGGATCCGGATATGGAAAAGGCTGAGTATGCGGTGCTGGTCGAGCGGGCCATGACCGGGATCGGGCTGGGGCCGATGTTGATGCGCTATATTATTCAATACGCCAAACAGCGCGGTTTCAAGCAACTCTACGGCGAGGTCTTGCGGGAGAATGAAGCGATGCTGCGGCTGAACCGGGCGCTCAATTTCAAAGTCCAGTCAACGCCCGATGACCCTGGCGTTCTGCATGTGAACCTGTCGTTAACCGGGTAGCAAGTAGCCAATGAATGGCGACGAACCTAAAACCACCTTTGAACTGGATGCCGAGCGCCGGGCGATTGGCCGAAAAAACACCGCTTATTTGCTGAAAATGCTGCGCGGCGGCTATGGCACGGAACCGGAATCGGAATCTGTGGCTGAAGTACGCCCCGTGGCCGAATTGAGAGCGGCGCGGGTGGCCGAGGCTGCGCCTGCTTATGTCCGGTTGGTGGAAACCCGTCCAGATCAACCGTTGACCCGCCCGGCTTCGTCGGCATTCGCTATTCCCTCCGTGGGCGAGGGTTTGCGCCAGTCCTCTGGAAATTTGGGGGCGCTGGTGGCGCGGGCGGATCAGTGGTCGAAATTGGACCGGCTGTTCCAGGCGTATCTGCGTCCTGACTTGCGCGGCCATACGGTGCTCATTCGCCTCGATCAGGACGCCTGGACGGTGCAGACGGAGTCGAGTGTCTGGGCGGTCCGCCTGCGTTATGAACTCTACGCCATCCGCGAGGCGCTGGGCCTGGAACTGGGCATCAAACTGCCCAAGCCGCAGGTGCACATTTCACCGCTCGCGGCGCCTCCTCCTGCCCCGACGTCGCGACGCCGGATCTTGCCCCAGGAAGCTGCGCGTGGTCTGGAAGAAATCGCCCGTCATGAAACCAACCCACGGTTAAGCGCGGCGCTGCGGCGGCTGGCCCGCTGGGCGGAACCCGTATCAACGATCGATCCCTTATGTTCCATACCCACCAAAGTAACCATCTTGAAGCCCTGACCGACCGGCTGGCCGAACTGCTCCGGCAACCGTTGCGGTCGCCGTTGGCGCGGGAAATCATCGTCACGCAAAGCAATGGCCTGGCTCGTTGGCTGGCGTTGCGACTGGCGGATCGACTGGGGATCTGTGCGCATATCGAGTTTCAGTTCCCGGCGACGTTTCTCTGGGAAATGGCGCGGCGGGTTTTGCACGGGTTGCCGCCGACTTCGGCCTTTGACCGGCCAGTGTTGAACTGGCGGGTGATGGCGCTACTGGCCAACCTTGGCGATGAACCGTGTTTTGCCCCGGTGCGAGCCTGGCTGGGCGATGGCCGGGATGACTTTCGCCGTTACGAGCTGGCCTGCCGCATCGCTGACTGCTTCGACCAGTATCTGGTCTATCGACCCGACTGGATCAGCCGCTGGGAGGAGGGTCAGGAGGGCCACTGGCAAGCGGAACTGTGGCGACGGCTGGTACGCAGTAGCGAGACGGGCGAGAGGCACCGAACCCAGGTGCAAGAGCAGTTTCGTCGAGCGCTGCAACAGGGCGAAGTGGATCGTCGCCGCCTGCCGGAACGGGTGACGCTGGTGGGTCTGTCAGCGTTGCCGCCGCTGTATCTGGATTTGCTGACGGAACTGGGGCGCTTCGTTGATGTGCATCTGCTGCTGCTGAATCCCTGTCAGGAATATTGGGGCGATATCCGGGCGGAACGCGACCTGGCTCGGTTGGGCGAAGAGATCGACCCGGAGGCGGAATATCTGAC
>JAIFNF010000185.1 GCA_020047885.1 Gammaproteobacteria bacterium
AGCGCCTGCCGCCACTGAGGAGCATTACGAGAAAATGTTCGATTGGGCGAGCAATCTGTTTAGCGATACGTTCACCTGAGCAACGTGCTGGGTGAATCAGCAGCGCTGATTTCTCCCAGCAACCCGGTTTTGAAGGCCAGGCTCGCGCCCTGATACACGCTGATGGCTTCTTCAACCGCGACCGGATCGGCAGCAGTGGGCCGGGTGGTCAGCGTGTCCCAGTCCACCGCTTCCGCCCGCACCCGCTGGCCAGGTTCCAGAATAATCAGTTGGTCGTTTTCCAGATAGCCGACCGTCTGATAAGTGCTGATCAGCGCATGTTCCTTGCCGGGCGGCAACCGGTTCACATCATGACCGATAAATTTGCTGTCGTAGGACCAGTGCAGCAGGCCGAGCAGGGTCGGGGCAATATCCATCTGGGCGATCAGGCGCTCATTGCGCACCGGCAGAATCAGTTTCGGCGCATAGATCAGCAGCGGAATGCGGTAACGCGCCAGGGGCAGATCAGTTTTACCCGCCGCCGAGGCTTGATGGTCAGCGACGATCACGAACACGGTATGGTCGAACCACGCATGACCGGCGGCGCGCTGGAGAAAATCCCCCAGCGCCCAGTCGGCGTATTTCACCGCGCCATCGCGTCCGGTTTTGGAGGGAATATCAATCCGGCCTTCCGGGTAGGTGTAGGGGCGGTGATTCGAGGTGGTCATCAGATGGGCAAAGAACGGCTGGCCAGCGGTCTGATAGGCGTCAAACGTGTCCAGGGCTTCGGTATATAAATCCTCGTCGGCGATGCCCCAGATGGTCTCGTGGTGAATCTTGCCCGGATCGACCGCCAGCCGGTCGATGACGGTATAGCCGTTGTCGCCGAAGAAGGCGTTCATGTTGTCGAAATAGCCGTAACCGCCATAAAGAAAGGTGCTGGCGTAGCCCTTGGCGTTGAACACCGACGCCAGTGAGAACAGATGCGCATTCTGCGGACGCCGCACAATCGCATTGCCCGGCGTCGGCGGCAGGGCCAGCGTCAACGCTTCCAAACCCCGCACCGTGCGGGTTCCCGCCGCGAAGGCGCGGGCGAAGAACAGGCTTTCCCCGGTTAACCGGTCGAGAGTGGGCGTGAGATGGCGTGGATTACCGAAGGTCGCCATGAAGTCGGCGCTCATGCTTTCCAGCATCACCACCACGACGTTGGGCCGCAACTCCGGCCCCTGAGCAGTGACCCGATAGCGCAGATCATGCGGATCCGCGCTCAATGATTCCCCACCGGTCAGCAGCATCTCCTCACGCAGTCGAGCGTAAACCGTCTCTTCCGGCAGGGTCGAATAGAAACGCGAGTATTCCAGTTCGTTGTTCTTGAAGGCCCGCACAAATTCAAACGGGCCATTGCCGGCCAGTTCGCGGGCATAAGTATTTTGCAAAGCCTCACGGGCGTCGCCGGATACGACGACCAGCAGACCGAAGGCCAGCAGCGCATGAACGGCGAACCCGGTCCATCGGACTTTTAAGGGCGCAGCACCGGCCAGTCGTCGGGTTACGCGCAGGTGGGTGGCCCATGCGCCCAACAGCGCCAGCCCGCCGATGCCACTGAAAATCCAGCCCGCCGGGTAGGATTCGCGGATATTGCCGATCACCTCGTTCGTGTAAACCAAGTAATCGACGGCGATGAAGTTGAATCGGGATGAAAACTCGTCCCAGAATAGCCATTCAGCCGCCGCGTTGAAGAACAGCGCGAAGAATCCCACCACTATCATCAGGCTCACCAGCAGTGATGTGGCGCGAAACCGGATCCAGCGTTCCGGTAGTACCGTTAGCCACAGACCAAAGGGCAGGGTCATCAGTAACGCCATCGTCAGGTCGTAACTCAGACCCAGCGCGGCCACGCGGGCGATGGTTCCCATCGTCCAGTCGGCGTCTCCGCCCACCCGCAGCGCCAGGGCCAGTCGGGTCAGAGCAAAGGCCAGCACCGTGATGAGAACGACATCCAGCACGAGGCCATAGCGCCCGGCGGAATAACTGTGGTAGATCGTGCGGTTGTCTGATTCCATAGTTTTCAATTGTTCATACCGTTTTTGAGAAGGCAGCGTGGTGGGACGGGTAGGGTGCAGACATGATGGGGGTTGGAAATGAATTGGAGCTTAAAATTAAAGATTGTTACCCGATAGGCCATAACGATTTGCAGGTTGGCGACTATTTCACGCCAGTCGAGCAGGCTAAACTCGGGTCATCTGCTTTTGGAGAATCAGCCATGACCTCTTTGGTGATGCCAAACACCGGTTCCGAGGTGGTTTTCCGTCGAGCATAACGCGCTTTGCCCTCCGGGGTTTTGAGCCGATATTGCATCGCCTGCAAGGGGGGCGGGTTCTCGAGTGCCGCCGGAACCGGCACCCAGCGGGCTTCCAGGGCTTCATGGTGAGATTGACGACCCAGGGCGATCAACGGTTCCACCCCCGCGTCCACGACCCGATTCACGTGGCTCTCGCTGAAATAGCCGTTATCGGCGTTCAGACCCACGACGCTTCCCAGATACGCTGGCAACGTGGCCAACATCCGCGACTCCTCATCCGTGAAATTGACCTGATCCGTCGCCCGCGATCCCGGGATCGGCACCTACGGTGGTTTGCCCCCATCGGGCGAATACTTGATCGCATTGTCCAGCAGGTTGCGCACTGCCAATCCCAACCAGTGGCGGTCGATCAGCACCGGCTGATCATCAGGCGGCGACTGCACGCGCAGCTCGTGAAGATCATCCAGAACCGCCAGTCCGCAGGCCTCTTCGATCAGCGCCGACGGCGCGATCAGTTGCCGGTTGAGCGTGAAGGTCGCCAGCAACAGGCGATTCTCGGCCAGCGCGTTGTCCACCAGAGCATTCAGCCGCGCCAGCGCGATGCGAATCCGTTGAAAGCGCGGTTGCAGGCTCAGCGCGACCGGTTCCAGCCGCGCCTCCAGATTGAGAACCGCCGCATCAATCACCGAGAGCGGCGTGCGCAATTCGTGGGCGATCATGTTCAGAAAACCCTGCTGCGCCTGCGCCTGCGTCTCGATGGTCTAGCGCTGGCGCTCCACTTCATGCATCCGCAGCAGGATGACGCAGCATCAGCGCCAGCAGCGCGATCACCAGCATGACGCTCAGCATCACGCCGGTCGCAAACAGGGTAGCCACTTCCTGGTAATAGCCGAACAGCGACGCTACTGACGCCCCCATGCTGAACCACGCCAGTCCCGCCAGCATCCGGATCAGCCGGGGATAAAAGGCTTTCGGCTCCAGGTAGGTGAGGACAAACCAGACGAACAAGGCCGGAACGAGACTGCGCAATACCCCGAGCATCGTGGGCGACCAGCCAGGATGATCCGGATAAATAAACAGTTGGTCGTAACCACTATTGGCGAAATGGAGCGCACCGAAGGCCAGCAAATAGATCAGCGCAACAAAGAAGAACGCCTGCCGCAACCACAACGCGCTGAGCAGACTGATCAGCAAAGCCGTCGCCAGCATCCCCTGAAACAACCCCTGCAACAGATTGACCTGGACCATCGTCGCTTCAAACGCCTCGGGGGTCCATAACGACAGCGCCACCATGGTGTGACTCTGTACCCGCAGATAATAAACGTGCGGGGTCAGCGCCAGTTCAACCGGAAAACTCATGTTCGGCCCCGCCCGATAGCGCAGCGCTACCGGAATCTGGCTTCCCGAGCGGTATTCCACCGAATCGCCGTCTATAGTAGGCGTATAGAAACGCAGATCCTCCATATAGGGCGGTTCGGTGACCAGCCGCCAGACCGGGGACGCGACATCGGTTCGGGACAGCGCGAACCGCAGCCAGAAGGCATCGCGGGTATAGCCCATCGAAAATTTGCCGCCGGGCAAGGGCGTAAAATCCGCCGTTCGCTGCAACACGTCGGTGAGGGTCAGCGTCCCGCCCGGATCGCGCAGGACTTCCAGATGCGGCGTCAGATTTTCCGGCCCGGTGCCGCTGACGATCAGCCCGGTTCCCGCCAATGCCCACGAGGCCGGCCAACCCATCATGAGTAACGCCACATGTCGATAATCCGCGTTCTGGTGGTGGAAGATTCAACGGATCTGCGTGAAGAAGTGATCGATTATCTACGATTTCGCGGTTTTACGGTGGAAGGCGCGGCCACCGTGGCGGAGATGCGCGCCTGGCTCTGGCGGGAGAACGGCACCGGGCAAATTCTGGTGCTGGATTTGGGATTGCCGGATGGCGATGGACTGGCGGCGGCTGAACATCTCCGCAAACAGCACGGTCTGACCATGGGCATCATCATGATGACCGCCCTGGGTGAGCCGGAGAACTGGATTGCCGGCCTGACCGCTGGCGCGGATGCGTACTTGGTCAAACCGGTGAATCTGAGGGAGTTGGAGGCGCTGATTCGCCGGCTGGCATTGCGCCTGCCGGATGTAGCGCCCCCGGCGACCATGAGCGCGGGTTGGCGACTGGACGCCAAACAGTTGCAATTACACGCGCCTAATGGCGTTGCGGTGGCCTTGACCGGCGCCGAATCGCGTATTCTGGCGCACCTCATGGCGATGCCGGGCGAGCCGCTCCGGCGTGAATGGCTCTGTCAGCAACTGGCACCCACCGTCCCTCAAGAGCAAACCCGCCGCCTGGATACGCTGCTCAGTCGGCTACGCGCCAAGGTTGAGGAGCAGACCCGCATGGCCCCGCCCATCCAGACTTTTCGCAACCTAGGCTACGCCTTTACCGGGACGGTTCGTTCCGAAGGCGTTGCCCCGTGAAAACCCGGCAGTATTAGCGTTCACCCCCTGGGTAAACGGTTGACCATTTCCTGCCGCACCGCGTCGATTTCAGCCGGAGTGAACTGGCGCTGGTCGTTGACCGTAAAGTTCACCGGCAAATTTAGCCGCTTTACAAAACTAACCACGGCCAGATCGCACAGTCGCCGCTGGGGTTGGATGCCGGAAGGCACACCGCCGCCAATTTCGCTCACCTCACCGAGCGTGCCCGTTGCCAGGGCGTGCAGCACCTCCGGCGAATCCAGTTCCCGCAACACCGACAGCAGGAATTCCCGCTCGGCCAGTGAACCGTCAGCGCTGGTTTGCAACAGCGTCAAGCGCCCGGCCCGATCGCCCAGCCGCGACAGACTCACCGCCACCGGTAACCGGACCGGCACGACCGGTGCCCAGGTCGCCAACTCCGTCTGCGCCTCGCCCGCCCGCTCGTGCAGCGCCTGCACGGTTTTCCGGCTGGCATCGCCCGGAAAGTAGCCGAGCAGCAACACCGCAGCAGCGGCGTCATTGCCCTGATCAACGCTCGCCCGCAGCGCCTCGCCCACTTCGGGATGTTCCGCTACTTTCAGGGGATCGTGCCGTTCATAGAGTGCCAGCGCGGCGCGGGCGCGAATATCCTGCACCGGATCGCGCAACGCGACCGCTAACAAGGGAATGGCAGACGGATCGGTGGCGGTAGTCAGCAGCGCGACCGCCTGCAGGCGCAGCATCTCGTTGTCATCCTGTAAGTAAGGTTTTAAATAGGGAAAGACCTGAGCGCCCTGTTCGGCCAATTGCGAAATTTGTTCGTAATTGTCCTGGCGGGCAGCAACAAAAGCGGCGGTAACCTGAGCAGCAATATCATCGTTCATGGCAAGTCCTCGGGAAGGTTGCAAGGTGAGCAGGAGCATCAGGCCCAGCAGGGGCAGGATCGGTTTGGCTCGGGCGCTCATGGCCATTCACCCTTATGGATTCATGATGTTCGCGTGAGTCTTTAGCACCAGTTGGCCGCGCTGATCGGTAATGCCGTACATCAGCAACGGTTTGTCCGCCGCGCCGTAGAGATCGCCACAACCCAGCGTATGGCCTAATTCATGGGTCAGGGTGTCGCCGACATTCGTTCCAGCATGGTCTTCGAAAATGCAGTTCTTGCCCAACGTGCCCGCGTCGGTATTGTCATGGTTGGGATTGATATCCTGCTCATACTCCCAGACGAAAAACACGTTGAAATCGGCGGAAGCGTCGCCCTTGGCCGTGACCAGATCCCACTCGTGCTCACTGGCGGCCACACCGGGCAGATGCGACGAGAACCGCACTACCGCGCCCAGATTCTGATTGATTTTGACACTGATCGCCCGTTGCTTGGTCACGGCGACATTCGCCTGCGGCAACAAAATATCGTTCATCGTCTTCACCCAGGCATCAATACTGCCGGTCGTGCGCGTGGTTTTATGGCCCGCGTTGTCCTCGACCAGATGGAACGAAGCCCGGATGGTTTTTTTGGTTTTAACCGCGACTTCGAGACTGGCCACCGTATTCGCGCCATTCTTGACGTCGATAAACGTGGTGCCCTTGGTTTTACCCTTGATGATTAACTCCCGCCCGCCATGGATAAAACACTTGGGTACATCTTCAACCGTAGCGATGCCGGGATTGCGGCTGACGACCGTGAGGCCAGCGGCGTTTTTCAAAACGACGGTTTTCTGTCCGCTCATGGGGACCATTTGCCAAGCGGGATTCACCGTACCGTCGAAACCGTCCTTGGGTTTACTGTGTTCAAACGTGGGTTTCCCTGCGGGTGGCGGAGACGGCGCCGGGGTTGCACCCGGACCGGTATACGTCACGCCTAGCGCCCCCCAGGTTTTCGGCCCGACAATGCCATCCACTTTCAACCCTTTCATCTGCTGAAAAGTACGAGTGGCGGCATCGGTTTTTGCGCCAAAAATGCCATCTTCGACTAATTTCTTGCCCTGTGGCAATTTGGGCAGAGGGACTTTCTGATTCAGCAATCCCTGTAGCACTTTGACATCCGGCCCCGTGCTGCCTTTTTGAATCATGCGGTTCGCTGTCGCCATGGTCGCTCTCCACTAAAGCTGATTTGCCGGTCAATACCGTTAACTTAGACTCATCAACCTCTATGCCAATCCCGATTCACGAACAATTTAATCAGTCTTTCTCCATGCGTCCGGCGGAAAACCGACGCCAACCGGGTCATTCCGAACCGCCCGCTTTGACCCGTCCGGTTCAGAATAGCGCTGCGGCTGCCTCTGACCCGTCGGTTGGAAAGCGTTTACAATGGCGCATCGCTTCTTTGACCCCTTTTTCGCCCTCTTGCCCAAGGTATCCCCATGCTGAATTTGACCGAATCCGTTACAGAACATACGCTTCTCACTGTCCCCGAAAAAACCGGCGCTGCGATTGTCATCGACATCCTAAACGAACTGGGCGTTGCACACATTTTCGGCCATACCGGCGGTGCGGTCATTCCATTGCACGCCGAAATCAATCTGCGGCTGCGTCAGGGACGCAAGACCCCGCATTTCATCCTCTGCCGTCAGGAAGGCGGCGCGGGTCATGCCGCTGAAGGCTACGCCCGCGCCAGTGGTCAGATCGGCGTAGCGCTGGTCACTTCCGGGCCGGGCGCGACCAATCTGGTGACGCCAATTGCCGACGCCTACAAGGATTCCATCCCCTGCGTGTTCATTACCGGCCAGGTGCCCAGTGCGATGCTGGGTAAGGACGCCTTTCAGGAAGTGGATATGGTGGGCATTACCCGCTCGATTACCAAGCATAACTATCTGGTCAAGGAGACCGATGATCTGGCCGGGGTGTTGCGCCAGGCCTTCTTCATCGCCGGCAGTGGCCGACCTGGCCCGGTGGTCATCGACATCTGCAAGAACGCGCTGATCAGCCAATCGGCGATCAGTCATCAACCCCGGCGCTTGCGGGGCTATCAGCCCAAGGTCACGATGAACCGGCCGGCGGCTGACCGCTTGCTGGCGGCATTAGCTCAGGCGCAACGTCCGGTCATTCTCGCGGGCGGCGGCATCATCAGCGGCGAAGCCAGTGTGGAGTTGCGGCGGTTCGTGGACAAATACCAGTTGCCCATTACGCTGACTTTCATGGGATTAGGCGCGGTGCCTCACGATCACCCGCTGTTCCTGGGGATGCCGGGGATGCATGGCACGGTTGCAGCGAATCGGGCGTTGCGGGACGCCGATTTTATTCTCAATATCGGCGCACGGTTCGACGACCGGGTGGCGGTTCGGGAATTCGGCCATAACATCACGCTCGCCCATGTCGATATTGACGCGACCGAGATTAACAAAGCCCTACCGGCGCACTACGCCCTGCGCGCCAACGCCCGGGATTTTCTTTTCTACGCCAATCATGTTGACCACCCGGCCAGCCCGGTCAGTGCGGAATGGCTGGATACGCTCCACGCCTGGCAGCGGGAACATGCGCCGGGTTATCGGACGGGCGGGAATTTCATCAAGCCCCAGGCGTTTATCGAGGAACTGTCCCGGCTGACCTGCAAAAGCAGCATCGTCGTCACCGGCGTGGGTCAGCATCAGATGTGGGCGGCGCTGTTCTACAACTACCAGGAGCCGCGCCAGTGGATCAGTTCTGGCGGTCTCGGAACCATGGGTTTCGGGCTGCCTGCCGCGATGGGGGCCTGCTACGCCCGCCCAGATAAAACCGTGATTTGTATCGACGGCGATGGCAGTTTCCAGATGAATTTGCAGGAACTAGCCACCATCTCCGCCAACCGCATTCCGGTGAAAGTGTTCATTCTGAACAACGGGTTCCTGGGCATGGTTCGGCAATGGGAGGACATGTTCAATCAGGGTCACCATTACGAAACCTGCCTGTCCCGCACCGTGGATTGCGACCCCGGTTGCATCGAGCGGAAAGAATGTCGAACCCCGAATCCCAATTATCTGAATCTGGGGCGGGTGTTTCCCGGCATTGAAACGGTGCGGATCACCCGACCTGATGAAATCCGGGAGGGTATTGAACGCGCATTGGCGCATGATGGCCCGTGTGTGGTGGATGTCTGGATTGAACGCGCCGAGGATGTCAAACCGATGATTCCGCCGGGTGGGCGTCTGGCGGATATGATTCATACGGTGGAGTAACCTTAATTCCGCCTACTGGAGTCAACGCCATGCGTTTTTTCAACACCGAAGGGCCAGTCCGCCCTGACCACAATTACTGCCTGCCGCCCCTGCACCGCTGGAATCTGGACGACGTGCTGACGCTCATCGACCGGCAAAAATATTTCCTGCTTCATGCGCCCCGCCAGACCGGCAAGACCTCCTGTCTGCTGGCGCTGATGGAACATCTGAATCGGGAAGGCCGCTATCGGGCGCTCTACGCCAACATCGAAGGGGCACAAACCGCCCGTGAGGATGTCGACCGGGGCATGGCGGCTATTTGCAGTGTGCTGGGGCGTTCGGCGCGGTTGTATCTGCACGATGGACGGCTCGCTGACTGGTACCGCGACGGCGGCGCGGCCGTCCCCGCTGATGACCGGCTCGTGCATCTGCTGGAGTTCTGGGCCGCTGCCGATCCCCGTCCGGCGGTGCTGCTGCTGGATGAAGTCGATGCCCTGATGGGGGACACGCTGATTTCCCTGTTGCGCCAGTTGCGGGCAGGCTACAACCAGCGGCCTACCGCTTTCCCACAGACGGTCATCCTGTGTGGTGTCCGCGACTTGCGCGATTATCGGATTCACGCCCGTTCCGAACCCAGCCCCATTACCGGCGGCAGTGCCTTCAACATCAAGGCGAAATCCCTGCGCCTGGGCGACTTCACAGCCAACGAAGTCGCTACCCTGCTCCAGGAACACACCACCGAAACCGGACAAGTTTTCACCCCCGAAGCTCTGGCGCGGGTCTGGCATCTGACCCAGGGTCAACCCTGGCTGGTGAACGCCCTGGCCTATGAGGCGTGTTTCGAGAGACCCAGTGGCCGCGACCGGAGCCAACCCATCACGGTAGATCTGATCGACCAAGCGAAAGAACAACTGATCGTCAACCGGGTGACCCACCTCGACCAGTTGGCTGATAAGCTGCGTGAAGATCGGGTGCGGCGGGTCATCGAACCCATGCTGGCGGGGACGCTTATGGATGCCGACGCGGAAGAGGATCGCCAGTATTTGGTCGATCTGGGGCTGTTGCGCCGCGACGGCGCTGGCGGTCTTGTGGTCGCCAATCCCATCTACCGCGAAGTCTTGCCCCGCGCTCTAGCCAGTGGCTCCCAGGACACCCTGCCCCAGATCACGCCGACTTGGCTGAACGCTGATGGCAGTTTGAACACTGCTCGCTTGCTGGACGCCTTTCTGACTTTCTGGCGGCAGCACGGCCAGCCGTTGTTCAACAGCGCCCCCTATCACGAAATCGCCCCGCATCTGGTGCTGATGGCCTTCCTGCATCGGGTGGTCAATGGCGATGGGACGCTGGAGCGGGAATACGCCATTGGGTCCGGGCGAATGGATCTGTGTCTACGCTACGGCGGGATCACGCTGGGCATGGAACTCAAGGTCTGGCGCGACGGCGATCCCGATCCGTTGAAGGCCGGGCTGAAGCAACTGGACAGTTATCTGGCCGGTTTGGGACTGGACTCGGGCTGGCTGGTGATTTTCGACCGCCGTTCGGGGCAACCGCCGCTGGCCGAACGCACTACCAGTACTGAACAACGCAGTCCCCAAGGCCGATGCATCCAGGTCGTGCGGGCTTGACGATACCTGACCGAGGTTTGACATGACGACCGCTCTCGCCTTCTCCGGCATCCGGGATAACCATAAACGTGGAACTGTGGCTGATTTTCTTAAAGAGAAGATCAGCCCCGGTAGTGCCCTGTCCATGGTTTCCGCCTATTTCACGATTTACGCCTACGAAGCCCTGGCTGACCCTCTGGATCGCATTGATCATCTGCGTTTCCTGTTTGGCGAACCGGGTTTTATCAACTCGCTGGATCCAAAAAAAACGGATAGCAAGTCGTTCAACATCGCCGATCAGGGTTTGTCGCTGAATCAGCAAATTCAGCAAAAGGAAGCCGCCCGAAAATGTGCAGAATGGATTCAGCAGAAAGTTGAAATCCGGTCGATTCGCCAGGCTAATTTGTTGCACGGCAAGCTGTACCATATCGACAATGGCCAGCGTGAACACGTTATTTTAGGGAGTTCCAATTTTACGCTCAGTGGTTTGGGATTGGTGTCGAATGCCAATATCGAACTCAATATGATTGTCGATAATGATCGGGATCGGGCGGATCTTAAAGCCTGGTTTGATGAACTGTGGGGTGATGACCAGCGCGTTGAGGATGTGAAAGCCCAAGTCCTGCTGTATCTTGAACAATTCTACGTTGATCCCGCCCCGGAGTTTGTGTATTTCAAAACCCTGTTCCATATTTTTGCGCAGTTCCTGTCCAGTCAGGAAGCGGATTCAGCGATTTTTGACAAAACCGCGATGGTGGATACCCAAATCTGGAAGACGCTGTTTGATTTCCAGAAAGACGGCGTTAAGGGGATCATCCATAAAATCAATCATCATCATGGCTGTATTATGGCGGATAGCGTCGGTTTGGGTAAAACCTATTCGGCGCTGGCCGTGATCAAGTATTTTGAACTGCGCAACTCGCGGGTTCTGGTACTGTGTCCCAAGAAATTGCGCGAGAACTGGACGATTTATCTGGCGCAGAATGTCAGTGAATTGAACCCGTTTCTCAAAGACCGGTTTGCTTATACCGTGCTGTCCCACACCGATTTGTCGCGTGAATCCGGGGTCGTGGACGGTATCCATCTGCAAACGCTGAACTGGAATAATTTTGATTTAGTGGTCATTGATGAATCGCACAATTTCCGTAATAACACCAAAGGCAAACGGGATGAAGACGGCAATATCATCAGAAAGAGCCGTTATGAACGGTTAATGGAAGATATTATTCAGGGCGGTGTCAAAACGAAAGTGCTGTTGTTATCAGCGACGCCGGTGAATAATGACTTGCAGGATTTGCGGAATCAGATTTATCTGGTAACGGAAGGCAAGGATCAGGCGTTTACTGAATCATTCAATATCCCCAGTATTAAAAACCTGCTGACCAGCGCACAGAGAACGTTTATGGAGTGGTCGAAATCCGAGGAACGGGATGTGCGGCATTTGCTGGATCATCTGTCAGCAAGCTTTTTTACCCTGATGGATGGCTTGACGATTGCGCGTTCCCGGAAGCACATCCAGAAATATTATCAGGCGTCGCTGGTGCAGATTGGTCAATTTCCCATCCGTCATAAACCCCAATCCATCTTTTCGATCATTGATACCAAAGATCGTTTTCCTTCTTATGATAAATTGAACAGCGAGATTTCCGATTACCAGCTTTCCCTGTTTAATCCGTCAAAGTACGTTAAGGATCAGTACAAGGCATATTATGAAGAAAATAAAGTTCGGAATTTTTCGCAAATGGTTCGTGAAGGCTTTCTGATCGGGATGATGAAGGTAAATTTCCTCAAGCGCCTGGAAAGCTCGGTGCATTCGTTTGGGATTACGATGAACCGGACAGTGACCAAGATTGAGGATTTGGAAAACCGCTTGAAGGTGTTTAATGCGCAACAATCTCAGATCGATGGAGACCTGCAACCTGATTTATTTATTGAACCTGATGAGGAGGATGAAGAGTTAGCGCAGGCGTTTCAAGTCGGTTATAAGTTGAAATTCAATATGGCACATTTAAACGTTGATGATTGGTTGAATGACCTGCGAGCGGATAAACAAAAACTGGCGCTTCTAGCGAATGCCGCCGAGTCCGTGACACCCGAACGCGACGCCAAGCTTGGTAAACTCAGGGCGATTATTGAAGAAAAGATCCTGCATCCGACGATTAACCGGCGGAGCCAACCTAATCGCAAAGTGGTGGTCTTCTGTGCATTTGCCGATACGGCGGCTTATCTCTACGAGAATTTAGTGGAATTAGCCAAGGATTCAGGCGTTCATATTGCGTTAGTCTCTGGGGGAACTCATCCAAATCGCACTACTCTGGGCCGCGCTGATTTTAGTGAAATTCTGGTGAATTTTTCACCCCGCGCTAAACAGCGGGATAAAATGCCGTCCATGCAGCAGGATGAGGAAATTGATATTTTGATCGCTACCGATTGCATTTCCGAAGGTCAGAATCTCCAGGATTGTGACCTGCTGGTGAATTACGATATTCACTGGAATCCAGTGCGGATTATTCAGCGGTTTGGCCGCATTGACCGAATTGGCAGTTTAAATCAAGTTATTTATCTCATCAATTTCTGGCCGACCGAGGATCTCGATCAGTACGTCAATCTGAAAAACCGGGTCGAGGCGCGGATGGCGCTGGTTGATATTGCGGCAACCGGCATGGATAACATGCTGGAAGTAGAGGCGCTGATTCAGGACGATCTGCATTACCGCGATCAACAGTTGCTGCGGATGAAAGATGAAGTGCTGGATTTGGAAGATTTCAATGAATCGGTGGTGCTGACCGAGTTTACTCTGGATGATTTTCGTATGGAGTTAGCGCGTTATATCGAAGCCAATCGGGAGAAACTGGCAGCGGCTCCACTAGGGCTGTATGCCGTGGTGCCGCCGCCCACTGAGGTTCCCTCTCTGCTACCGAGCGTGATTTTTTGTTTGAAGCAACGCCTCGATGGCGCTGGTAGTGAAACGGTTAATCCGCTGCAACCCTATTTTCTGGTGTATATCCGCGATGATGGTGAAGTGCGCTATAACTTCACGGCTCCGAAACCGACTCTGGAACTGTTCCGATTGCTTTGTCAGGGTAAAACCGAACCGTGGGCGGATCTCTGCCAGTTATTTAATGCGGAAACGCAACACGGCACGGATATGACTCGCTATAGTGATCTGCTGGATCGGGCAGTGGTGGCTATTGCCAACCAGTTTCAGGTCAAAAACAAGCAAAACCTTTTCAAAGGTGGCAGTGGCAAACTAGTATCCGCCGCCAAGAAGGTTAAATCTACTGATGATTTTGATTTGATCACTTGGCTGGTGATTAAAGATCCGAACAAGACGATTGACGATGCCTGAAGTTTCGATGACCGATAGATATTCTGGAGGATATTGTATGAAAACTTTTGAAGTTCATGCCGAATGGGTTGTTAATCCGGGCGTTTGGATTACCACTAGCGAGGATGTGCCCGGATTATGCGTACAGGCTGATACCTTTGATGAAATGGTTGAGATTGTCACTGCATTGGTTCCAGAATTACTGGAATTAAATAAGGTCAATGTCAATCAACTGGTTATTCCACTACATATCACGGCTGAAAAAACTGCCTTGTTAAAGGCTGCATAATGGCTTCAATGTATGCCGATATTATTGTGCATTTAAAGCCTGGCGGTTGCTGGTTTGTACGGACTAGCAAGGGTAGTCATGAAATATGGTATAGTCCGGTGACAGAGAAAAATTTTACTGTACCACGTTCGTAAGCGTTCAGACCCCTCCCCCCAACCCCGCATACGCGCCAACTTAAGCCCTAACTCTCAGATATTGCTCAGTCCCTGAACCTGGCAGTGAGCGATCAGTTGGCGGACGTGCTCCGGTACGGTTTGGAGCTGTCGGCGACGGGGACGCTCTTGGATCACCTTCAGCGCCTCCGTCCAGCGGCGGAGATCCCACTGACGCACCCCACTGATGGCGCTGGTCAGTTCCTGTTGCAAGAGTTTCAACACCCGCCAGGGAGTCGCCTGGCGCGGTTGATCCAGCCGATTCCAATGGTCGCCACATCGCCGCCGGAGCCGTTTCTCGATCACCCAAGCATAGAGCAGTTTGCCGTGGAGGTATAAATCGGCCAACGCACTGTTTTTCCGGGCGCGGAGATGATCAATATTCAAGATCGATTTCAGGCGCTTAATCACCAGTTCGACCTGCCAGCGGACGCGGTACAGGGCCATGATGGTCGCGGTCGGCAACACGGTCGGTGGCAGCGTCGTCCAGATCAGCACCCACTCGGCGAACCGCAACGTGCGTTGTTGAAGTTGACGACCATCTTTCTGCACCGCCACTCGCGCCCGCCGCCGTGCTTCTGCCGCTTGGGCCGGCGGTAATCGCTGCGCATGCAGGTCACCCTCCAGAAATTCCTTCTTCTTTTTGTCGCGCACCTGCGCCGGTAGGCACACGTCCGTCCCCATGACCGCCTTCAATTGACCTTCCGGGTCGATGATTTTCCCCTCCGCATCATAGAGATGCAGCCCATGCGGGTTATAACGCACGATCAGACCGATGCCCCGATCCGCGGTCTCCATCCACATCGC
>JAIFNF010000217.1 GCA_020047885.1 Gammaproteobacteria bacterium
AACCTTGGCGCTGGGGGTTGTTGATCCTGGTTCCGCTGCTATTGGCCGGCGGATTGCGTCATGTGTTGCTTGCTCCAACGTGGATTTGTGCAATGGGGAATTGACATTACGCGCATCGAAAAGGCCCCCCTGCTCGTTATCTCCCTGGCATTCAGTTTGACCAACGGACTGGCGCTAGCCGCCCCCACTGAAGACCTGGCGAAAACGCCTGAACTATTTTTGCTGCTCGATATTCCAGCCATGCGTCGTCGTCACTACCTGAGATTCGTTAGTCATGCTCCGGAATAGTTTTGATGATTAGCAATGAAAACCTTGTAGAACCTCAAACTTTAGGAAATTAGTCAAGCTTGAATCGCGATTTCATGTTGTTTTTAAGCAAAAAAACAACATAAAATATATTAAAATCATAAACTTTATAGAAATCAAACAAAAAAACACTCTTATTCGTTGACATCGTGGAAAAAAGCTGCTATTTTGTTGTTTAAATCACACAAATCGATTTCATCAGGTCTGTCTGAACCCGTGAGGTTATAATGCGTTCGATACGTTGTCTGGTCATCGCCCTGCTGATGCTGCCAACCGTGATCTACGCCTCTGATCGGAAAATCGGAGATGCGATGACGGTAGAAGCAAACGCTACCCGGCGAGCGGTGCTTGAACAGCGTGTTACCGCTAAATGGGAGGCGTTAATCCGCAGGGACTTTGCGGCTGCTTATGCTTTTACTTCGCCAGCTTACCGCGAGGCGTTTTCGCTTGATGTCTTCAAGCGTGGTTTTGGCAACGGCAGGGTGGCTTGGCGACGCGTTGAAGTGGTTTCGGTTGACTTCGAAGGCGATGTTGCTGCGACAGTCGGTGTTAAGATTCACATTGCGTACCATGATCCGCAATCCCAGAAGTCTCTTGATATGGCGACCCATGATCAGGAATCCTGGGTTTACACGGATGGGCAATGGTGGTATCTGGTGAAAAAGTGATTGGTGTATAGTTTGGCTCGAAGATTTTCGAGTTGAGTTGTTCTGTTCGTTTGTCCTGCTTAGGAGCATTCAAAGATGGCGAAATTCAAGATGAAGCAATTGGCGCTGGCGGTGGGTATTGCGGCTGGCAGCATGGGATTGGTTCCATCCGCACAGGCGGTGAACCTGGCTACTGATGGTTTGGGGCAGGTGCTGATCTTCCCCTATTACACGACCCGTGCGGGTTGGAATACCCTGTTCAACATTACCAACACCAGCAATGAGGTCGTGGCGATTAAGGTGCGCTTCCACGAGGGTTATAACTCCCGCGACGTGTTCGATTTTAACGTCATCCTGTCGCCGCATGATGTGTGGAATGGAACCTTATCCAATGGTGCGGGAGACGTGGCGGGTGGCCAGCTATTCCAAGGCAATGGGGCCAACGGCATACTGGCTTATACCAATGCGCCAGGCGGCGTCCAGGCTGCCGATAGTGGCCCGACGACGACAGACCGGATGCGTGAAGGCTATGCGACGGTCATGATGATGGGTACGTCGCCAGCCGTCGGCCTTGCCGCCAATGCCGTACACACCAACGCCCGCGTCCCGGCAAACTGTGCGGCTCTGCGGACTGCATTTTCGACGGGTACTGCTGCTGGTCTTACGACCCTTCGAGCTGCCTTCCCTAACTACGCTGTCAACCCACTGAAAGGCGCTTTCAGTTTGATCAATGCGGCGAATGGCTGGAACGCCAGTGGCAAGGCGACCACGTTGGCGGATTTCTTTGATCCCACCTTACCCACCTCTAGTGGGGGGGCACCCATCCCCAATCTGATCACCGCGCAGTTGGAACCTGCTCATGTTCCCCTTTACACAGACTCCTTCCACGAGCCGGAACTGGCTTCTGCTAATACGCCCGGTGAAGTACTCCTGGCGACTGGCGTTCCAGTATCGACGGCCCCTGCAGTCGGGGCTGATGCGGTGACTTTCGTGCTGAGTCGGGCCAGTGTGGTTAACCAGTGGGCGCGTCGTGCTGCTTCAACAGCTACCGGCGGCTGGACGGTAGCATCGGACTGGGTAGTCACCTTCCCCACTAAACGGCTCTATGCGGATACCGCCACTCATGAGTTTTCAGGTCGTGCGACGGCAGGCGGAACTAACGTTAATGTGACTCGCCCTGGCTTGAGTGTCATAGGTCTATTCCCTGCATACGCTTCTGGCAGATCATGTGTCCCAGTGGGCTACACCATTTATGATCGGGAAGAACAGCAAATCATCCGGGATAGTGGCCCGGTGTTTTCGCCTGCACCTTCGCCGCAAGGCGACGAGTTGTGTCAGGAAGTGAACGTGTTGACCTTTAATGACAGCGACGTTTTGGGTTCTGGGAATGACCTGACTGGTAATATCGCTCAGTTGCCAGACTTCAATGGCTGGATGCAGCTCAACTTCACTGCGGGTGCTTTACCCGTCACGGGCTTTACGGTCATCAATCGCACCGACCCCGACGGAACGCTGAACGAATCCTTTGTGGTTGATCATGCGTACATCCGGTGAATGAGTCATTAAAAATCATGCATCTGCAGCAGATGCGCTGATTTCAGGTTGTACTAAGCCCACGCTTGAGCGTGGGTTTTTTGTTGCAGGCTTTTGGATATAAAGGAGTTATTATCTAATGAAGACTATACATTTAATCACTGGGCTACTGTTTTCGCTATCTGCTGCATCAATAGCCTATGCCGACAGTACCGATCAGCAAATTTTATTGAGTGCCGGAGATGTCGCCGTCACTACACAGGATCTACAACAGCGACTGCTCTTGCTGCCCGAGCCTGAACGCGCTCGGGTGCTGGCTGAGTCCAAATCGATCAAGGATTTCCTGCGCCGGATTTACCAGAACAAGCACATGGCGGTCGCTGCCGAACAGTTGAAGTTGAACGACGATCCCCTGGTGCAGGCGCAATGGGTCTTCGAGCAACAGCGAATACTGGCCGAAGCCCTGCGCGAATATACCCGCAAGCAGATTCAACCTCCCGATTTCGCTGCCTTGGCGCGTGAACATTACGCTGCGCGCCGCGATGAGTTCCAGTTACCCGACCAATTTAAGGCTGCGCATATCCTGAAAAAAGTTCAGTGTGACTGCGAACGGGAGCAGCAGCGACAAGCCATTGAAAAAGTGTTAGCCCGGCTTCAGGCCGGAGAAGATTTCGCGGCCCTGGCTAAAACCGAGTCGGACGATACCGGCAGCGTGGCCAAAGGGGGCGACTTGGGGCGCTGGCTCAAGCGTAAAGACCTGGTCGCGCCGTTCGCCGATGCCTTGGCCCCACTGAAAATCGGCCAACTGAGCGGTGTGGTGGAAACCCAGTTCGGATTTCACATCATCAAAAAGCTGGACGGCCAACCCGCGCGGCTACAAAGCTTCGATGAGGTTCGGGAAAGCCTCGAACAGCGCCTGCGCGGGAGCTATGTCGAGGATCAACTCGTTCAACGGTCAGTAGACTACCTGCCCCCTGCGGATGCAAAGTTCAATGAATCCGCTTTGGAATCCCTGCGACCGGGTCATTGAAGCCCATGCTAAAATTTCTAGGAATCGGTGCCCAAAAGGCCGGAACGACCTGGCTGTATGAGCAACTGAACCACCATCCACAACTGGCTTTTCCTCTCGGCAAGGAAGCCCACTTCTGGAACCGCCCGCACGACACAGTCACCGTCGCTGATTATCTAAACCGCTTCACCGGGGTTAATACCATTTCCGGGGAAATTACCCCCGCCTACGGGATGTTGCCTATCGAAACGGTCCGGGAAATTTATTCTCATGCCCCCCGCCTGCGACTGATTTACCTGATCCGCAACCCGATAGATCGGGCTTGGTCATCGGCGTTGATGGCTTTGCAACGAGCGGAAATGACCATCGACGAAGCCAGTGATCAGTGGTTTATTGATCATTTCCATTCCGTCGGTTCTCGCAAGCGGGGTGATTACTACGCCTGCCTGCAAACCTGGCGTGAAGTATTCCCTAGTGAGCAATTGTTGATTCTACGCTTCGAGCAGATCATCGACGAACCCGAGTCACTATTAAATCAGTGTTTTCAGCATCTCAGCGTATCGCCCCAAACACCGGAGCAACTGCAACCATGGGGTTGCCAGGTGCCGGTTTTTACTGGACCGGGGCATAGCCTGCGTCCCACGCTCAAACCCCTATTGCAGGCACTGTACCAGCAGCAAATTGAACAATTGGCGAAATATCTCGATATGGATCTGCGCGTATGGCTGACTTCCTGAAGCGTCTCTATGATTCATGGCGGACGCGAGTTCCGGCGATCACGCAGACACCTGAGAAAACGGCTACAACGTCGAAGCGAACCGTAGGGTTCTATCGGGATTTTCGTGGCTTCACTGGAGGACATTTAAAAGTTTGGCACTACTTCAATCATGTACAGCATTCGCCTTCCCATACACCACACATCGCCTTTTCCGCTGAATCGGTTTGGAACGACACCAATCCATGGTTTCCGATCCGTCACCAAGTGCGGCCTGCCTGGGATATCGAGCAGGCTGATATCCTTTTTCTAGCGGGAATGGATTGGGCGATTCTCAGCGAAGCCCAAAGACACTCTCCGCCCAAACCCGTGATCAACCTGATTCAGCATGTACGCCATGCTGACCCTAACGAACCGCTTTACCAATACCTGACCCATCATGCTGTGCGCATCTGTGTCAGTGAACCTGTCGCCCAAGCGTTGAAGGCCACCCGACGAGTTAATGGCCCTTTATTGACAATCCCCAACGGGATGGACTCCGCTGAACTACCACGACAGCCTAAACCTTGGGAAACCCGTGATCTCGATATCCTGATTGTGGGTATTAAACAGCCTGCTCTAGCAACGGAACTCTACGGACATCTCAAAGCACCTGACCTGCGCGTAGAAGCCCTGACTGATCCTCTGCCTAGAAAAGCTTTTCTAGAGTTGTTAGGCAACGCCAGAATCGCCCTGCTGCTACCCCATGCGACAGAAGGATTTTATCTGCCTGCCTTAGAAGGATTCGCTCTCGGAACACTGGTAATTTGTCCGGACTGCCTAGGAAATCGCACGGTCTGCCTACCTGGTGAAAACTGTTTGCAACCGCCTTACACGCTTGAGTCCCTGCTAGATACTGTTCAACAGGCCCGATGTCTGCCTCCTCAGGAAGCCCAGGCTATTTTGGATGCAGCTCAACAAATGGTACAACGCCATTCCCTTCTGAAAGAGCGGCGAGCTTTTCTGGAGATCCTTGAGCAAATTGAAACGCTTTGGCAATAATCCCACCATGCTCCCCGCTGACCGCCCCATTGCCCTGATCCCCGCTCACAACGAAGCCGCCACGGTCGGCGCTATCGTCACCCAAGTCCGGGAATTATGGAATTGCCCGGTGGTGATCATTGACGACTGCAGCACCGACGCCACCGCCCAGATTGCCCGCACCGCCGGGGCTACGGTCCTGCCATTGACCATTCAACTCGGGGCTTGGGGAGCGACGCAAACCGGCCTGCGCTACGCCTTGCGCCAGGGCTACCGCACCGCCATCACCCTCGACGCCGA
>JAIFNF010000074.1 GCA_020047885.1 Gammaproteobacteria bacterium
TAGTTTCATCAGTCATCCCTCAAATTGATCAAGGTTGGCAGTTTATCACCGGCTACCGTTGCCATTGTGCGCGAATGTCGTCGCCGCCAGGCGCGATTCCGGGGGGAAATCACAGGTAAACACGCTGCCAACGCCCAGTTCGCTGGCCATGCGCAACTGGCCGCCATGATGATTAACCACATGCTTTACAATGGACAAACCCAGTCCCGTACCGCCACTGCTCCGGGAACGGTCTCGATTGATCCGGTAAAAGCGCTCGGTCAACCGGGGCAAATGCTGCGGCGCGATGCCCTCGCCATTGTCTTCCACCACCAGATGCAAACCACTCTCGTCAGCGAACCAACGAATTTCAATCCGCCCTTCCGCCGGTGTATAGCGCACCGCATTAAACACCAGATTGGAAAAAGCGCTGCGTAACTCCTTCTCGCAACCCAGCATCCATAACTGCGCGTCCGCGGCCACTTCAATCTGATGCCCCTGTTCGCCACTCAATGCCAGCGCCTCTTCGGCAATGTCTTCCAGCAACTGCGGTACCGCGACCGGCTTGCGTGGCAACGGCTCCCTGGGCGATTCCAGCCGGGCCAGCATCAGCAGGTCTTCAATAATGTGCAACATCCAGCGGGATTGCTGATGCATCCCATGGAACGGCTGTCGCCAGCGCTCCAGTGCCGCATCATCACTGTCGAGCAAGGTCTCCAGATAACCGGCGATCACCGTCAAGGGGGTGCGCAATTCGTGGGAGACGTTGGCGACAAAATCCCGCCGCATCTGTTCCAGACGCCGAACCCGAGAAATATCGGTAGCAACCAACAACCGCTGTTTTTTGCCATAAGGCACGATCCGGGCGTTCAGGAGCAGGTCATCCACGGGTGACGGAAACTCCACACTATCGCCGTTGCGCCGCTGATTGAGAAACGCGATAAAGCCGGGATGCCGCAGCAGATGCGCAATCGGTAACCCAACATCCCGGGTCGCCGTCAGGCCGAGCAGCGTTAGTGATGCGCCATTGCACCACAGCACCCGATCCTCTTCACTCAGCAACACTGCCGCGTCCGGCAGGGCGGCGGTCGCTTGCTGAAATTGTGCGAGCAGGCGGCTCAATTTACGCTTGCGCTTGCGACTTTGCCGGCGCAGACGCATCACATGCGCCGCGATGCCGCCCCAGATCGGTCCGGCCTGCGGCGGACTGGCGATCGGATCGCCACTCAACCAGCGATCCAGCCGGTAGAGCTGCCACAACTGCCAGGCCAGCTCACCCAGTGCGGCCAGTAACAAGGCTAGGGTAAGCTGATTCACCACCCCGCCCAGCGCTGCGGCACTCGTGAAAATCAGCACCTGTCGGCGAACCAGATTCCACCAGGGTTTGGTCGACATGTTAGACCCGCGTTGAAAAGCGGTAGCCAGCGCCCCGCACCGTCTGGATCAGCGCATCGAACCCATGCGCCTCCAGTGCCTTGCGCAGGCGGCGAATATGCACATCGACTGTGCGCTCTTCGACATAAACATTGCTGCCCCAGACCCGATCCAGCAACTGACCACGACTGTAAACCCGCTCCGGGTGCGACATAAAAAATTCCAGCAACCGATACTCGGTCGGCCCCATTTCCAGCATGATTTCACCAGTACTGACCCGGTGGCTGGCCAGATCGAGCGTCAGACCATTGGCGTGCAGCATTTCATCCTCACCGGCTGGCCCCCCACGCCGCAGCACCGCCCGGATACGCGCCACCAGTTCACGCGGGGAGAACGGCTTGGTCACATAGTCATCCGCGCCGCTTTCCAGCCCCTGCACTTTGTCCTCCTCCTCAGCGCGCGCGGTGAGCATGATAATGGGCAATTCCCGCGTCAGATCTTCCTTCTTCAACCGGCGGGCATAATCAATGCCGCTGATGCCGGGTAACATCCAGTCCAGTAAAACCAAATCGGGCAGACGGTCGGCGATGCACAACTGGGCCTGCCGGGCATCACCGGCCTCCTGCACCTCGTAACCAGCATTGGTCAGCGCGAAGACGATCATCTCGCGGATCGGCTGCTCATCTTCCACCAGCAAAATGTGTTTTGCGTTCATGCGCTCTCTTGAAACCTGTTCAAATCATCCCCAAACTGTCCGGTAGCTATCGCCACAAATATCCCTATAAGGCAATTTGATGACAACGTGGTGACAAGGCGAACCTTTCGGCACCGTGATTTCCGCCCCCACCCCGACCCTCCCCCACACAGGAGGGAGTCAGGAGATTATTTTCCAATGAGCACTCCGAAACACCGTCGCCTGTTAATCCTCGGCTCTGGCCCCGCCGGTTACACCGCAGCGGTTTACGCTGCCCGCGCCAATCTTGAACCGTTGCTGATCACCGGCCTGCAAATGGGTGGGCAGTTGACCACAACCACCGAGGTCGATAACTGGCCGGGCGATGTGGAAGGGCTGATGGGGCCGGATCTGATGGAGCGGATGAAGCGTCATGCCGAGCGCTTTAATACCGAGATCCTCTTCGATCACATCCACACCACCGATCTCCGGCAACGCCCCTTCCGGCTCACTGGCGATTCTGGCGAATACTCCTGTGAGGCGCTGATTATCGCCACCGGGGCCAGCGCGCAATATCTCGGCTTGCCCTCGGAACAGGCGTTCATGGGCAAAGGCGTGTCGGGTTGCGCCACTTGCGACGGTTTTTTCTACCGCAATCAAAAAGTCGCGGTGGTCGGCGGCGGCAATACCGCGGTTGAAGAAGCGCTGTATCTGGCCAATATCGCCAGTGAAGTGACCCTGGTGCATCGGCGTCAGCAGTTCCGCGCCGAAAAGATCATGGTCGACAAGCTGATGGAGAAAGTGGCGAGCGGCAAGGTGCGCCTGGCACTGGATACGACTCTGGATGAAGTACTGGGCGATGACAGCGGCGTGACCGGCATCCGATTGCGCCATGTCCAGACCGGGGTGAAAAAAGACCTGGCGCTGACCGGCCTGTTCATTGCCATTGGCCACAAGCCGAATACGGATATTTTTGCTGGTCAACTGGACATGCGAAATGGCTACATCCAGGTCAAGGGCGGTAACGAAGGCGGTGCGACGGCGACCAGCATTTCCGGGGTGTTCGCCGCCGGTGATGTTGCCGACCATGTCTATCGGCAGGCGATTACCTCGGCAGGTAGCGGCTGCATGGCAGCGCTGGATGCGGACAAGTATCTGGATGGACTGGGACATTGAGCGTGTAGCAAAGAATCCCTCGTGTCATTTTCCCTATGATGTTTATTTTTAGATCCTGCATCGAAACCAGCATACCCAGAGGCAGACTCAATGATTACTGCTTTTTTGGCGACATCCGCAGTAGCGCTAGGGTTGTCCGCAGCTTTTGCGGTTGATCCGATTGTCATCAACAAAACAACAGTACCGTATTTTGTTGAATTCAAAGGGTACAACGGCACTCTAATCACCAAAATGTTGCGTGACCGCATCCGCACCATTGCCCGTGACGCCCAAGCCTTGCGGGGTGAAAGCGTTCTCAGTTACTTTGCTGAGGGTGAATCAGCACTGGCTGCATTGGCTAGCGAATTCAAAATTGGCGGCATTCTCAATGCGCTTCAAGACCTCTCCAGTCTCCACGCCTATAGCTTGGCCTGTAGTATCGTCGATCAGGGTGATGATTATAAGTTCACGGTTAAGGGCGAGACGGCTACCGGCCAACTGTTTTCCATTAGCGTTGACGGTACGCGGGACATACCTACATTGGTTAATGAGATGGCCGAACGTTTCATTGCCCGCGTCGATCCCTATATCCTCTCTATTTATTATCTTCGTAAAGAATACGAGAGCGGGAATTTTGAAAAGGCGCTGCCGATTATTGAACACAGCATTCAGGTACTCCCGGTTGATCGCAAACCGTGGGTGCTGAATCTTCGGGGACGTATCTTCTACCGCCAAGGGGATTACGACAACGCTATCATCAAGTATCGGGAGGCTCTAGCGCTCAATCCCGATTTTGTGCCAAGCATATCCCGATGGGGCCTGGCCTTAATCGCTAAGGGGGACCATGAGCGTGGGTTGGTAAAGCTGCGCGATGCTCTGGATAAGCCGTCTAGTCATCGGTATCCAATCTTTTTCCAAGTTCTTGGCGATCTCTTGGTAGCGCAGGGTCAGGATGACGAGGCGCGCGATATTTATGTTCGAGGATTGCGGATGAACGCTGCTCATACGGGATTGCAAACAAGTCTGGCAGCGCTTTACCTACGCCACAATCAGTTTAAACCCGCTCTTAATTTGTTGCAGAAAGCTGCAACTCAACAACCCACCGACCCTCGCGTTAAGAACCTGCTCCCTCAAGCCCTGGCAGGCCGAGTATCGCTCTCTCTTCCGCCAAATTAAGTGAGAATCTCATCAACTGTCTGGCTCTGCCAACGGCGGCAAAGACCGGTACTCACTAAAAGCCACGACCGCTTCGCGGTGATTGTTGCCCATCCTTGGCGCAAACGCCGGGGGTTTTTCTGGAGGATCTGATGATGAAAGCAATTCACACTTCTGCATTAGCTATTGCCCTGCTGGCTTCAATGGTATCGCCCATCCACGCCACATCGGAGATCACCGGTGAGCAGGTTGTGCAAGGAACCGGAGCCTCCTGCCTTACTGGCGGGGTCCTGGTTGGTTTGGCCATGCTCATTGCTGGTCCTGCTACAGCAACGGGTACTGCTGTCATGACTCCTGTAATGGCTCCTGCCGCTTCGATACCGCTTACGGTTAGCTCGGCAACTCTCTTGGGTTGTGGTGCGACCGCCGCCGCTGCTGTAGCCTATTATGGCGTTACTTGGACCTATGAAGCCCTCTTTGCTGAACCCGAGTATCCTTTGTTATACCCGTCTATGGAAAATTCCGAATAAGTCGGGAGAAACATGCAGTATTGGGATCACTGATCGCCGTAGGTATCGGTAATTGTATTATCGGATCGCTGCAATAAACTCTCGAAGCAAAAGTATCCCCTGAAAAAGTCGGGGGTTAATTTTTTTTGAATAGAGTCAAATGCTCCCTTCACAGCTTTCAGGCTGATTTATCGTGGAGAAGACTAATGAAACTTTATACGCTTATCCGTCTCATTTTTTCAATGCTCCTGTTTTTGAGTTTACCACTTTTTGTTGAATCGATTGACGCTTCTGAATCGTTTCAGGTTATGGCTGAACAATGTTTTAGTAGTGCTGAATATCAGCGGAAAAAAACGGATGATGTCCTGAATCCCAATGATTTTTGCCAAAGTTTTATCCCGCACACATCGGACAGCAATCAATCACGTCAGGAAATCAAGGAAATCAAAATAGATAGTGGGATTTATATATCACAAATTCATAGCCTTGATTTCACAAAGGGGTCTTATACAATCGTATTCTGGGCATGGTGGAATCACTCCGATGACAGTTTTCAACCGGACAAATCAATAGAATGGGTCGGGGCTAGGGAAATTCATTGGAATATCATACGCAAATCATTATTAACCGATGGAAGCTTTCATACTGAGGCACAAGTGACTGCCACTGTTTCTCAATTATGGGATGTGTCCCATTATCCACTCGATGTTCAACTTTTGAAGTTGGTTATGGAAAGCGTGGATATGGAAGCGCATCAATTGCAATATGGTATCGACGTTGGCGGCAGCATAGTAGAGCCGTCTTTGCGTATAACAGGGTGGAGAATTATGCCTGTCAAAGCTAGAACAGAAAACTTTCAATATCTATCAAAATTTGGGAATAAAAGTCAGAAATTTTTTATTTACCCGCGCATAGTTTACGAAATTCCCATTGTCAGGAATGGATTAAGGGTACTCGTCAGTAATTTTATTGGATATATTATTTCAATATTATTGCTATTGCTAGTTTGTTATAGTTGTAGCAAACCTTTATTACGTGATAATCTAGTATTACCTGGTCGCGCAATGATGGCGGTAGCCGCCATTTTTCTAGCGATTGGTAATAAAAACTCAATTGATTCTACTTTCCCACCAATATCCAGATTCTCTATCATAGATGTAATACAACTCTTTGTTTTCTTTATGATACCTATTACAGTGGTGTGTTTATTTTACACCGAGGGTTTTGCTAAATCAGGGCAACTAACTAAAGCCAACCGAATTGGTCAAATTGCTTTCCGGTTCATTAGCATCACCTTTATGTTAGTTATTGGAATTATCGTCTACCATCTCGCTATTTAGGCACCGCCGGGTGCGGAAAGTATCTGGATGGACTCGACGGCTGAGAGTTCCCCTCCTTGAAAAAGAGGGGATTCGCATCATCAACCGTCAAATCAGTGGCGTAGCCCATTCATTTTCCGGGCTGTCGGCGACCGGAACGATCATGACCGGCCGTTTCGACAACAGCGTCAACCGCCGACTGGTCGAACCCAGCAAATGGTTCTTGTTATGACCGGTATGCGCGCCGAGAACGATCAGGTCGGCGTTAAGTCGGTCGGCTTCATGCAAAATAACCTCGCACGGCAAGCCACTCGCTACACGAATTTCTGAAATGACCTCGGTTTGTTCCAGCGTTGTCCCCAGTTCTTCCGCACAAAATGCCTCCAACCGTTTGTGAGTCTTTTCGAGCAACCCCTGGCTGGCCTGTTTGTGCAGATGTTCCGCCGCGTCCGGCTGCAAATAGGAATCAATCAGAAACTTCACTGAATTGCTCAGCGGTTCGACGACATGGAGCAGAACGATTCTGGCGTTCAACTGCAGGGCCAGCCCGACCGTAAATCGAAACACCGGGCGCGTGTGACTGCCTAACGCTGTGGTGTACAAAATAGTTTTGACTTGAGGAACCATGGACTTACTCCGATAAAATAACGGGTTGAAATGCTTACCAACAGCCTTCGTTCACCCCATCTATGGGCAATAATCTGCAAGGTGGAAATGATTTTCTCAGTCAGTATAGCCCATTCAATACGCGACAGACTTCCGGCCACGCCCTGGCTGCGCTAATCTAGCCCGTCGATGTTCACCCTTAAACGATCAAACCCCATCACCCAAGGAGAAACTTCATGTCCAAAGTCGTGCGTCCGCGCCGCAGTGTCCTGTATATGCCCGGTTCCAATGCCCGCGCCCTGGAAAAGGCTCGCACCTTGCCCGCGGATGGCTTTATTCTCGATCTGGAAGACGCCGTTGCGCCCGACGCCAAGGAACTGGCCCGTCAACAGGTGTGCGAAGCGGTTAAGGCGGGCGGTTACGGCCAGCGCGAGTTGGTGATCCGCGTGAATGATCTGTCCAGCTCCTGGGGGCATGACGACATCGTCGCCGCTTCCCGCTCCGGCGCACACGCGGTCGTGCTGCCCAAGGTGGAAAGCGCCGATACGGTTCGCCAGGCCGAACACATCATGAACGTGGCCGGCGCTCCCGATGAGATGACCCTCTGGTGCATGATGGAAACCCCGCGCGGGATGCTGGAAGCGCCAGCGATTGCGACCGCCAGTTCGCGGCTGTCCTGTCTGGTTATGGGGACTTCCGATCTGGCCAAGGATCTCAACTGCGCCCACACCCGCGAACGGCTGCCGTTGCTGACTTCCCTAGGTCTATGCCTGCTGGCGGCTCGCGCCAATGGCCTGGCGATTCTGGACGGGGTTTATCTGGATCTGAATGACGACGAAGGTTTCGAGTATTCCTGCAAGCAGGGCGTCGAACTGGGCTTTGATGGCAAGACCCTGATTCATCCCAAGACTATTGCGGTCACGAACCACGTCTTCGCCCCTTCCGAAGCCACGGTGGCCTGGTCGCGCAAGATCATCGCCGCTCACGCCGAAGCCGTTACCCAGGGCAAGGGCGTCGTGGTCGTTGACGGCAAGCTGATTGAGAATCTGCATGTCGAAAGTGCGCACCACCTGGTCGAGCTGGCCGACGCCATTAAGGCCATGGAAGCGGCTCACGGCTGATGGGTTCTTTCAGAAATGCCCCTCTGCCCCAAATACCGGGGAGAGGGTTTGGAGCCGGAGTCCTCCTGATCGTCTTGCTCACGCTGGCGGCCTGCGACGCCCCACCCCCCGATCCCACGGTTCGGGTATCGGGTTCCACCATGGGCACCAGCTATGATCTGAAGCTGGTGCCTGCGCCTGGCCAAGTGATCCCGGCAGACTTTCAGAGTCGGGCGGACGCCTTGCTGGTGCGGGTTAATCAGGCACTGTCCACCTACGACCCGAATTCGGAATTGTCGCGGTTCAATCGCAACGCCAGCACCGACTGGATTGCGGTTTCGCTGGAACTGCAACGCATCACTGCCGAAGCGCTGCGCATGAGTGAACTGAGCGATGGCGTATTTGACATCACCGTTGGCCCCTTGGTGAATTTATGGGGTTTCGGCCCGGAACCGCGCCGCGATCAGGCACCTACGGATAGTGAAATCGCCCAGGCGCGCAGCCGGGTCGGTTACTGGCGGTTGCAGACCCGCGAGGAACCGCCAGCGTTGAAGAAGGAGCGGCCTGATCTGTATGTCGATTTGTCGGCGATTGCCAAGGGTTATGGCGTCGATCAACTGGCGGCGCTGGCGGAAACGGCGGGGATTCAGAACTATCTGATGTCCATCGGTGGGGAAATTCGCGCCAAGGGCCTGAATGGCCGGGGTCAACCCTGGACAATCGCGATTGAGAAACCGGTGGTGGGGCAGCGAGCGGTCGAACGCCTCATTCGGTTGGGGGATTACAGTGTTTCCACGTCCGGCAGCTATCGCAATTTCTTCGAGCAGAACGGGCAGCGTTATTCGCACATCATCAACCCCCGCACCGGTCGTCCGGTTACGCAATCACTGGCGTCCGTCACGGTCATCAGCGACCAGTCGATGATTGCTGACGCGACGGCAACAACGTTGATGGCGGCGGGGGCGGAATTTGGGTTTCAACTGGCCACCGCGCATCATCTGGCGGCATTTTTCATTCTGACTAGACCAGAGGGTCGGTTTGAGGAACGGTATACCCCGGAGTTCGCGGGGTATCTGGTTCCGCAGCAACCTTGAGAAACTATTGGGTTGGAGTTACAGCGCAGCACTCAACAGCCCGCCCGCGATACCACTGCCCATCACAACCAGCCACGGCGGCAGCTTCCAGAACATCAGGGCGATCAGTGCAACCAGCGCCAAGCTAAAGTCCTGCGGCCCGTAAACGGCACTCGTCCATACGGGTTGATAAAGGGCGGCCAGGAGCAGGCCCACCACGGCCGCGTTGATGCCCGACAGCGCAGCTTGTGTGTGGGCGTTCCGGCGCAGGCGCTCCCAGAACGGCAGGACGCCCACCACCAGCAGGAAGGAGGGCGCAAAGATCGCCAACAGGCCGATCAGGCCACCCAGCCAACCGGAGGGCGCATCATTCATGGAAGCACCGAGAAATGCCGCGAAGGTGAACAGCGGGCCGGGGACGGCCTGCGCCGCACCATAGCCCGCCAAAAAAGCTTCATTGCCAATCCAACCGGTAGGCACGACCTCGGTTTGCAGCAGTGGCAGCACGACATGCCCGCCACCAAAGACCAGTGACCCGGCACGGAAGAAAGCATCCACCATCGCCACGGTTTGACTCGGCATTAGTTCGGCCAAGACCGGCAGACCCACCAGCAGAACAAAGAACAGCGTCAACCCGATCACGCCGGCTCGATGGCTCACCGTGATCGGCAGCGGATCCTGTACGGTGTCCTGTGCCGGTTTGAACAGCAGCAGACCCGCCATGCCAGCGGCAGCGATCATGCCGATCTGCCCGCCTGCGGACGGTGCCAGCAGGACAACGCAGGCAGTGATCGCCATGAGGGTGACCCGCAGAGCATTCGGGCACAGGTTGCGCGCCATGCCCCATACCGCTTGGGCGACGACCGCGACCGCCACCACCTTCAGACCGTGCAGCACTCCAGATGGTAGGGCATCTCCATAACGAGCAATGCCCAGTGCAAACAGCATCAGAGCCATCGCCGAGGGCAGAGTAAAACCCGCCCAGGCGGCCAGTGCCCCAGCGTAGCCGGATCGAGACAGCCCGAGCGCGATCCCCACCTGGCTACTGGCCGGCCCCGGCAAGAATTGGCAAAGGGCGACCAAGTCGGCATAGCTGCGCTCTGTCAGCCACTGCCGCCGCATCACGAATTCAGCGCGGAAGTAGCCCAAATGGGCAATCGGCCCACCGAAGGAAGTCAGGCCCAGCCGAAGAAAAATCAGGAAGACCACCCACGGGCGGCGGTCTGTTTCAGAAGTATCGGTCATCAGATTTTCCGCGAGAGACCCCAGCCTTGCTTCGGCTGCGCTCAGCACGAGTCAGGCCAGGAAGGTAAAGCGAGCCGAATGAAGTTTGGCGACTTTTTCGGAGTTGGAGATGTTGCGCATCCTAGGCTGTGTTGACGTTTAGTTTTCTCTAATTATATGCAAAAAATGCAGGAATTTGAAGTTCAATATTGACGGCTTTTTTAAATTATTATAGCATAATTTCTCTTGGCTTTCGCTTATTTTTTATGATTATAAGTTTTTTAATTTTTATATTTTATAGATACTATTTTTTATTATAAAAAATATAAAAAATTGACTTGCTAAATCTAATTAATCGAGACTTTACTTGACAGAGAAAAAGATATTTATGATTTGTCGTTTATCACCGCTCGGGTGAAAAACGATCATGACCACGCCGAAGACCCTATCGGCCTTGCCGTGGCAACCTGAAGTAAATCAAAAATGGCTCAGAAAATGCGCGAAAGCCAAGATCCATACGATGAGTCACCGTTTATCAGGAATGGAAGCCTGGGTCAGCCAACATCAACACATATTGGAAAAACTGACGGGTTGGACTGTGACCCCGAAAGATGCGACGGATGATCGTTTAGGATTATTGATCGAGGCCTTCGGCACCGACCTGGAGCGGTTGATTCAGTATCAAATGGAGCAAGGGGCGTCGATCGTACAAGCCTATGCGTTGCCAACGGCGTAGGACGTTTCGATCTCACCTCTTTTAATGTTTACCATGCCGTGAATGAGTCGGAGAAAGATGGCCTATTGGATTTTGGGCATAGCAAGGATCGACGCCCGGATTTATTGCAGTTTAAACAAAGCTTAGGGACTCTCGATCCCAGTGGAGTTCCCCTATTGACGATGACATTAAAAGGGAATACAGAGGATGACCCTTATTATGTTCCCGCCTGGGAACAAATAGCGGCAACGCTGGGGAAGCGTGATTTTATTTTTGTCGGTGATTGTAAGATGGGTTGGTTAGAAACCCGTGCGAAAATTGCGCAAGTGGGTGGGATTTATTGATGTCCTTTACCGATGACCGGTCATGTACCTGATCAGTTGGATGAGTGGATTCGTCAGTTACCGGTAGAGTTGGAAGACATCTATTTAGCCGGTCAAGAAGAAGGCGAATTACGGAAGATCGGTCAAGGCTTTGAAGTCAACAAAGTGATGACCTGCCAAGATGAACTCGGCGAATTTGAGTGGAAGGAACGGTGGTTAGTCATTCATAGTGACCGTCATGCAAAAAAGCAACAAACGGGTTTTTTAAAGCGTTTAGAGCAGGCGGAAAAAGCCGTGAAATCCTCACTGCCGAAGGCGACGGAAAGTGTGACTCAATGGGAGACGCGACTAAATAAGATTCTTGAAGAACAAGGGGTTAGTGAGTTTCTGACGGTCCGGACGCAGGAAACCACGCGCACCAAGAAACACTATTTACGGCCAGGACAACCGACGGCTAATACGTTGTACCGCTGGGAAACCGAATCGGAACTTTCCTGCCGTATTGATCGACAAGCCGCGGTGATCGAAGCGCATCAACAACGGATGGGATGGCGGATTTATGTCACCAATGCCGACTCCAGTCAGATGACGCTTCAGCAAAGCGTCAAGCCGACATTCCGCACTAAATTTTTCAAGAAGATAAGCGAAGATGATAAACATTCGCCGCAAATCGAAGAAGTTTTAGGCCTAAAAAATAGACAAGTTATCGAGTTGAAAAAGTCATTATTTTTTATCCTCGACGATCGATGCTTTTCGCAACAAGATCAATGCACGTTCATGACATTTGGTGTGCGGAATGTCGGCTTATGGATTCCCACGGGGTTATTTGACTCGACAGAAACGCATTAAAAGATTTCAGACTGGCGACCGGATTAAAGCCGAAGTCACGAAAGGAAAAAAAGTGGGTGCTTATATCGGACGGGTAGCGGTTCGTGCGTCGGGAAGTTTCAACATCCAAACGGCGCAAGGCGTAGTTCAAGGCATCAGTTGCCGATACTGCCAAATCCTTCAACGTGTCGATGGTTACGGTTATTCGCAACGCGAAACCTCCGAAAAAGACGCCGAACTGCGTTCGGCTCGCTCTACCTCCCCGGCCTGAAGGCCGGGGTCTCTCGCGGAAAATCTGATGATGGATGAACTTGATGACATGCCTCCCTACCCCGCTACCCCAAACACCCGCGCCCGTTCCAGCACGCCGGTAGCCCAGCGGCGATGTGTGGCCGGTTCGCAAAACGTCTCATGCAGTTTGAACACGGCAGCCGCTTCCGGGGTCAACACCGCCGAAGCCAGCTCGTAATCCTCGCGGGAAACCTGATAAAGTGATTCGATAATCGGAATCTGAGCCGGGTGAATGGCGGTCTTGCCGACCAAGCCGTGCTGGAGATCCGCCTCCACCTCGCGCACTAAGACTTCCGGCGTATCCAGCCGCTCAAACACCGGCGCGCTCAACCGATACCCGGCGGGATGAAAGACGCATACCAGATCAGTAATCACCGCCCGCAGCGGCGTGTCGTAAATCGTTGCGCCACGCGCCCGGCGTAAACCCAGCAGATTCAACAAATCATTACCGCCAATCCGCAAGCACAACACCCGCTCGCGTAATCCACTCTCCTCCAGCAGGTCGCGCAGGATTTCCATCTGGCGACGCTCAAGCGTCTCGTCCGTCTCCAGAATCGGCATCAGCCAATGACCGTGGCGATCATCCCAGACCCGCAGCCAGTCGCTCAACGTTCGCGGCCCGAACTTGGGCAGCACAAATCCCTGAATCCGCTCAATCCCGTCCATGCGCAGCAAGCGCCGCAACACTGCGGGCGTCCGGGGGCGAATGAATCGGAGTGGTGGTTCAGGCTCCAGTTCGGGTAACAACTTCGCCAACTGGTGCAGCGCCATCTCCAAATCCCGTTCATGCACGGCATCTTCCGTGCAGAAAATCAATGACCGGGCGGTAGAACGCTTTGGCCCATGGGCTAACGCCGCCAAATTAGGCCGACAGGCCGGCACGTACAGCGAAGCGCCCAGCATCGTCGCCGAAAGCGCTGACATCGCTTCGGTATGCACATGACTCAGCCCGCCGTGATGCAGATGCGGGGCGCGAAAATCAACCGGAACAACGCTCATGACAACTCCTTAATCAGGGCGGCGGCTTGAATCGGCATGGTCGGATCGACCACCACCGGCACCTGCTTTTCCGCGATCAGCCACTGTAAATGCGCGACATCGGGATGCGTGGGATCGCGTAGCAAAAGGAGTCCGGGGACGCGGCGCAATAATACCCGGGTCGCTTCGGCAACCCCCGGCTTGACGAAATTACGGTCGCTAATCCGGTAGCACTCATGGAGGCGATGTAGAAACGCCTGCATCACCGCCCGCCGTTCCTGCCGTTCGCCGCTATCGCAACGCACCGAACCCGGCTCGACCGTGGCGAAATGCGTACTCACCTGATCGAGGAACCAGTGCGAACGATCCTGGGGCACAAATTCCCGGTAAAACACGCATCCGTGAAAATCCGCCGGGCCAATGGCGGCGTTGAGAATCGAGCGACTGGTCAACCCCGACACCGTGGCGTTGAGAATGCCGCTGGGAATCGCGTAATCGTCATAGGTCGCAGCGACCTCCGCCGTGCCACCAATGTCGGAAACAACGTGCAATGCCTCATCCAGTTGCTCCGGCTGATGCGCATTCCAGCGGTGCAGGGCGCGTTGCAATTCTTCCGTAATCACGCCCTTGGCCGTCCAGCCATCGACAAACGCCAGTCCGGCGGGATCACGCTGTTCATGGCGCAGGATGAACGTCAGCGCATTCTCGTCAATGCCCCGGTCACGGATGATCGAAATGGAGTAATGACGCACGTCCGGGCGTCCCAGCCAACGCAGGGCACGCGCCAGCAAGGCACCCATCGGTGTCCCGGCGCGCGCCAGCGACACCACCGTGACTTGCTGGGGTCGGGTGGTCGCCAAGTACTGCGCTAACGCCATGATCTCCGCCGCCAGCCGCGCTGCATACCGCTCGGTCAGCGCCTCGAACAGTTCGAGGTAACGCGGTTCCGGTGCTCGTTCCGGGGTCAGCATTTCGCTGTAATGCCGCTGTCCGGATTGAATGAGCCGTTCCTTGGCCGCCACATCGACCATGTCCAACGACATCGGCTTGAGCAGAAAGAGAGCATCTTCAGGGGCATAACTGCCGGTAAAGGGGATCACCATACCCCCCACCCTAACCCTACCCCACCCAGTGGGGAGAGCGTTTTTTCCCAGGTTTCGACCTGAATCTGACTATTGCGGGGCGTCAGGGCGAAATCGCAGCTTCGCATGAACGGCAGATCCGTCAAACTATCGCCCGCGCCAATCGTTACCAGCGGCCCCTCCTGCTCCAGTTCAGCAATCACTCGTTGCACGGCGTCATGCTTCTGCGCCCCCCGGACGGTCAGCGCCAGATTGTTGCCATTGCAATGCAGCGCCAGTTCCGGCGGCAATCCGGTGCGTTCCAGATGCGTCCGCAACCGGGTCAGCGCCGTCCCGTCATCATCGGCTTTGACTGAAATGTAGGTCAGCCACTCATCAACTGAATGATTGGCCACACGATAGCGACCCGCTGCGGCCTCGGCGCTCAATCGCGCAGAAAGCCCCCAGAGCAAGGGCTGCACCGCCACCAGCGCCGGGCGCATTTCGGTATACCACCAAGTCGGTAACGACCCGTCAGCCCGCCGAATCACCGCTCCATGGTGGGTAATCCGCCAGGAAGTGAAATCAATCGCCACCCGCGCCAGGGCATCGTCCGTGCGGCCGGTCACTGGAATCACCA
>JAIFNF010000268.1 GCA_020047885.1 Gammaproteobacteria bacterium
TCCAAGGATCAGCGCCACAAGGCTTAGGATCGGAAATTTTCAATTATAACTTATTGAATAAAAACGATTAAAAAAATAGGCCTCATTCTAAAATATTGAATAAAATAAGTTAAATTATTAATGAACAAGTCTATTAAATAATATAAATCTTATAAGGGCTTTTTAGGCTCCAGAAACGGCTGAGTGGGGCGGGGCGGATTGATCTTCATTTCCAGGTGATCCGTCATTCCATTTATAAAGTTAGAACCCAGGAGAGTTTCGATGAGTGCTGTGCTACAACTAATCAAACGCATCCCGACCTTCTTCAATCAGCATCAACAACAGGATGGGCAACCCTCAGTATCCCGGGATGACCGGATGGACTGGGTAGATCGTTTGTTGGGCCAAGTCACTTTCAGCCCTTCCATACAACAGTTCCGTAATATGACGGTTTATCCATTACTGGGCGAGGTACCATCGTTCGATCCCGATTACCTGCTCTTGGAAGAGGCCCTGCGGGGTGATGTTGCCCGCATCAGCGAAGTTTCCCAGCAAGGTGTAGTTCCGGCTCTACGGTTGGATAACCTCTCGAAATCCCCCGTGTTGTTGGTCAATGGCGAGGAAGTGGTCGGGATGAAGCAAAATCGGGTGGTGAATCTCACGATCCTGGTGGGCGGCCACTAGAGCCGACAGATCCCGGTGAGTTGCGTCGAAAAGCAACGTTGGAGTACTGCGTCACATCAGAGCCGCGCCAGTGGGTATCAGCACTACGCCCGCGCCCGCGCTGATACGGCAACGCAGGTGACTTCCAACTTGGAGATGACCGGTTCCCGGCACGTAGACCAGCGAGAAATTTGGCGCGATATCGACGAAAAATTCACTACGTTAGGGGGACATTCCAGAACGGGAGCGATGTCGGATCTTTATCAACAGGCTGCCAACCGGCTGGATGACTATGTAAAAATTTTCCATCCACGCCCTGCTCAGGTCGGAGCCGTCTTTGCCATTAACAACCGGGTGTTGGGAATGGAGTTGTTTGATAGTAGTCGCACTTGGACGCGCTTTCTGAGCAAGCTCATCCGGAGTTACGCGCTGGATGCGCTGGAAACCGAGTCTTTCGAGTATTTTCCACCGGATCCAGACGCTGCTCAGCAGTTTCTAAGCCGCGTTCGGGAAACGCGCAAACAAGCTTATCCGGCAGTAGGCGAGGGTCAGGATCTTCGCTTTATGGGGAGTGATATTAGCGGCGGTGCCTTGATTGCTGAAAGGCGAGTCATTCACCTGGCGGCTTTCGACTCTACTGGACGGTGATTTCCAGGAAAGCGGATACTTTACTTTCATGGCAACTGGGGCTTGCACCTGACCTCGCTACGCGAGGCAGGTGAAGCAGGGCGTTCGTCATTTTGAGGTAGCATACATGCTTCCCGATCTATTCCGAGCACTTTACTTCGCCGCTGAATGGCATAGCGCACAACGGCGAAAGGGGTCGGGCGGGGAACCCTATATCAACCACTTGGTGGAAGTGGGGTTCTTACTCTCCGACGTTGGAAAAATTCAAGATCACGAAATCTTGATCGCTGGCCTATTGCACGATGCCATAGAGGACACCACAACCTCCCTGAATCAGATTACCGAACTCTTTGGCGTGCGCGTCAGCCAACTTGTCCAAGCGGTCTCCGACGATAAGTCACGACCCAAAGCAGAGCGAAAGCGGCTTGTTTTAGAGCATCTCGTACACGCTGAAAATGCAGTGAAGCTCATCAAGTTGGCTGACCTCTGTAGCAACATAAACTCCGTACCCAGAGATTGGGTTCCTGAGCGGATAAAAGACTACTTCGTTTGGTCTCGTCAGGTGGCCACACTTTGCACTGGAGTTTCCGCTCCGCTAGACCAACTCTTCCTCAGCCGGTGGCACTCTGCGGCGACAGCCCTGGGTATATCGCCGTGATTCCCCACTCTTCGGTCAACCCGACTACCTTTGTACTCCAGCGGCGGGTTACCGCGAACATTAGGCGAGTATAGGGTCGGGATATCCGACACAGCTTTTTTTAAAAGGATTGCATAATGAAACCAACACATGCCCTGGTATTTGCCTTGGCTCAACGGTATCTCAAAGAATTTATTCCCGGCGAATGGCAGTCAGAACTTGAGGAAGATTTCGCTGAGGCCGAGCAACAGGTTGCTAAAGATCAACCTTTAAGGGACTGGGTAGACCACAAGATCGCCTGCTTTGAAACCTGGCAAGGTTTATTGGAAGTCCCAAAATTTAAAGGCGAGGTTCTGCATGGAATTTCCATGGCGCTGCTCAACGAACAACAACTGTTAATCAAATACCGATCTGGCGATGATACAAAAACTTATACGGCACACCCGTTAGGACTTATCAAGCGCGATGAAGTCGTTTATCTAGTGGCGACAGCACGAAATTATGATATTCCGCTATCTTTATCATTGCACCGTATTGAATGTGCTGAACCACAGGAGGCACCACGCCGCGTTCCTACAGATTTCGACCTGCACAAATTTCTGAAGAATGGGTGGCCTTTTAAATTTAAAGAAAATGAAGAAAATACCTTGGATATCGAGTTACTTTTCCACGATGCGGTTTATCATTCGGTACGCGATCGCCCCTGCAAGGTGCTGAGATTCACGAACCCGAAGACGACTGGTTCAAAGTCACGGGACAGATTCCTAATACTATGGAATTACGCTGGTGGCTGCTTGGGTTTAATGACAAGGTTTTTATTCTGAAACCGGAATCGCTAGCGAATGAATTACAAAACACGCTTTACGATCAACTGACGGGTTTATTACAGCGGCGGGCGACTCATGAACATCTCGATCGATTATTAGCAGCCGGTCAACGACGCAAAGCACCGCTGGCTTTAGTCATGGTAGATATCGATCATTTCAAGAAAGTCAACGACGCGCACGGGCATTCGGTCGGCGATACTGCCTCCCCCCGGATCCGTCTGCAACGTGGGCAGGATATTGATTCTCGCAGCAGGAATCACTCGAAGCAGCCCTTTTAATGTCACGCAATATATTGTAAAATAAGTATATTTTTTACAAACCCTTAGGGAACGTCTGTTATTAGTGACATATTGCAGCGATTTATTCAACAACGACCTGTCGCAATGATAGTGCTTGTCCTGCTAGAAAACTTTTCCTCGTGTAAATTTTCCCGTGATCGGAACGGCGGGTAAGCAAGGCGACCATCACTTAGTAGGATCAAAGTGTTTCATCGACTTGGCAATCTAGCTCCGCGCAGCGACCCTTGGTTATCACGGGAAAATTTACACGAGGAGTTTTTTTGACGCTTCCAAGGATGTTTCTTCCATACCTACCTCATCAATCTTGCCCTTCGATTACAATAAAATATATGATTTTAAATCAAATAGATAAATCTGGAAAAGTAAAATTAGTCGCGCAAAATGAAAGCGCAAGAGCGCACTTGGAGAAAACACCATGCAGCAGAGAAAAGACCGCGATGGCCTCTGCAAGCAACCCGGCGCGGCGCACCCTGGGATGGAAAGTCGAGAATGCCGCCGAGGCGCAAAGAATGCCGGTTCCACTGGGGCGTGACCGGTGGTTGACCCAGGAAGAAGCCGCCCAACTGTTAGCCGCTGCCCGGCAGGAACCCAAGGCGGCGCATTTGCCGGACTTTATCTTGTTGGCGCTGCATACCGGGATGCGGACGGGCGAGATCCTCAACCTGGAATGGAATCGGGTAGACCTTCATCGAGGTTATATCCTGCTGGGGGCTGGCGACCAGAAAAATGGTCTGGCGGGGAGTGTGCCGCTGAATCAAACCGCCCGCGACGTGATACTGTCTCGCGCTCGATTTCGGGCGACGCATCGTCCAGCGGCAAAGCGGGTGTTTTGTGACCGGCGCGGCAAAGGGATTAACACTATCAAGAAAGGGTTTACTGCCGCCGTCAAGCGGGCTGGAATTGCTTACTGTACGCCGCATGACTTACGACGTACCTGTGGTTCTTGGTTGGTGCAGACCCGGACGCCGATTCAGGAAGTCGCCCGGTTACTCCGCCATTCCGATATTCAGGTCACAATGAGCGTCTAAGCACACCTGATGCCGGATCAGTTGCAACAGACGGTCGCGACACTGGATCGTCATAATCTGGTCATAGCCCCGAAAACAGGAGCCGATGAAAGAAATTTGAACCTGCGACTTCTGCCTCCCGAAGGCAGCGCTCTACCAGTCTGAGCTACACCCCGATGAAATCGGAAGCGATTAATAATGACGATCTACTGCAAATCGGGCGAGGCTTACCAATGCTTCCTTGCTCAGCGAATCCGCTAATCGCCCTAAACAGGCGATGGCTTGTTCGGCCTCTTTTGCAGCAAGATGGGCAGTATAGTCCAGTGCGCCGGTAGACTCAATAGTTTGCGTGACGACATCAATCTGTTCTAGTCCACCCTGCTCGATAGCTTCACGGATGATCCGCGCCTCCTCGGGACTGCCATGGCGCAGCGCATGGATCAGCGGCAAGGTCGGCTTACCTTCGGCCAGGTCATCGCCAATATTCTTGCCCAGTTCAACGCTGGAGGCGCGGTAGTCCAGGACATCATCAATCAACTGGAATGCTGTCCCCAGATGCATCCCATAACGACCCAGGGCCAACTCTTCGTCATGCGTCCGACCGGCCAGTACAGCCCCGAGTTGCGCGGAGGCCTCGAACAACTTGGCGGTCTTGCAATGAATCACCGCCATATAGCGCTCTTCCGTGGTGTCCGGGTCATGGCAGTTGAGCAACTGCATGACCTCGCCTTCGGCAATGGTGTTGGTGGTGTCGGCCAGAATCTCCATGACGCGCATACTACGAAGGTTCACCATCATCTGGAACGATCGGGAATAGAGAAAATCGCCGACCAGCACACTGGCCTGATTGCCCCAGATCGCGTTAGCGGTCTTCCGACCCCGGCGCAAGCTGGATTCATCGACGACATCATCGTGCAGCAGGGTAGAGGTATGAATAAATTCAATAATGGCGGCAGCGGCGATGTGCTGGTCGCCGACATAACCACAGGCTTGCGCCGCCAGCAGTGTCGTCACCGGACGCAGTCGCTTGCCGCCACTGTCGATGATATAGCCGGCCAACTGGTTGATCAGCGCCACGTCGGAATGTAATTCACGGCGAATCAGGGTGTTGACGGCCTGCAGATCGTCAGCGATGGGGGCGCGGATGCGTTCGATATCCATAGACATAGCAAGTTTGGTGAAAAGAGGTGGGTCATGCTACGGATTGACTGCCGCAGGGTCAAGGTGAGCGGCCCAGTGTGGCGATCTATCGGGAATTTATTTGACCTCTAACAGGTGCGCCGTTAGAATCCCGAGTTCTTTTAAGTTGAGCCGGATAAGCCGTTGGGAGATTTATAATCATGTATGCTGTCATCAAAACCGGGGGCAAGCAATACCGGGTCGCTGAGGGGCAAACCCTCAAAGTTGAAAAGCTCGACATCGAAGAAGGTGCCTCCGTGGAGTTCGATACGGTGTTGATGATCGCCGACGGCGACCGAATCGAGGTGGGTGCTCCTTATATCCATGGGGCGCGGGTTGCCGCGACCATTAAATCCCAAGGGCGCGGGCTAAAAATCCGGATCATCAAATTCCGGCGCCGCAAGCACTATTTCAAGACCCAGGGTCACCGGCAAAGCTATACCGAATTGCAGATCAACGGCATCAGCGGTCTGGCCGCGCTGAATCAGGAGTAATTGAGCCATGGCACACAAAAAAGCCGGCGGCAGTAGCCGCAACGGTCGTGATTCCCATTCCCAGCGCCTCGGCGTCAAACTGTTTGGCGGTCAGTTGGCGTTGCCCGGCAATATCATCATTCGGCAGCGCGGCACCCAGTTCCATCCCGGCCCGAATGTGGGCTGCGGCAAGGACTACACCCTGTTCGCCAAGGCCGAAGGGCATGTGGTGTTCGAAATCAAGGGGCCGTTCAAACGCCAGTATGTGAGTATTCGTCCGGCGGCACCCGCCGTTCAGTTGGCGGCATGAACCTAGGTTCGCGCCAGACCAAAGCCCCGTTGGGGCTTTTCTTTTATGTGGGTCGCGTCCTTTCAGGCTGGCGTTATGAAATTCGTTGATGAAGCGGTCATCCGTGTTGAAGCCGGCGACGGTGGCGATGGTTGCGTCAGCTTCCGGCGCGAGAAATACATCCCGTTCGGCGGCCCGGATGGCGGCGACGGCGGCGACGGTGGCAGCATCTACCTGGTCGGCGACCCAGAATTGAATACGCTGGCCGACTACCGTTTCACGCGCCGGTTTCAGGCCGAGTGCGGACGGAAAGGGATGGGCGCGAATTGCACCGGACGCAGCGGCGCAGATCTGGAAATCGTCGCGCCAATTGGCACCATGGCCTGGGACGAGGATACCGGCGAATTGATCGGCGATCTGGTCACGCCGGGCCAGCGGTTGCTGGTGGCGCAGGGCGGCTTTCACGGCCTCGGTAATACCCGCTACAAGAGCAGCACCAATCGTGCCCCCCGTCAGTTCAAACCGGGTACGCCGGGTGAGGGGCGGAATCTGCGGCTGGAATTGAAAGTCATCGCTGATGTGGGTCTGTTGGGGATGCCCAATGCGGGCAAATCGACGCTCATCCGTGCGGTATCCGCCGCCCGCCCCAAAGTCGCCGATTATCCCTTTACCACGCTGCATCCGAACCTGGGCGTGGTGCGGGTCGGGCCGTTGAAAAGCTTTGTCATGGCCGACATTCCGGGCTTGATTGAAGGCGCTGCGGAGGGAGCCGGTCTGGGCATCCAGTTCCTGCGCCATTTGAGCCGCACCCGGCTGCTGCTGCATCTGGTCGATGTTTCCCACTACAGCGACAGCGGCGACCCGGTGCAGGATGCGGTGGTCATTCTGGGGGAATTAGCTCGGTACAGCCCCGAACTGGCCGACCGTGAGCGCTGGCTGGTGTTGAACAAGCTGGATTTGTTACCGGAGGAACAGCGGGCCGAGCGCATAGCCGAGATCGTGGCCGCTCTGGACTGGACCGGACCCGTATTCGGCATAGCTGCCATTGAAGGTGAAGGCACCGAGGTTCTAATCCATGCCGTCATGGCGCGGCTGGAAGTGGTGCAGCGCGGGGTCAGTAGCGAGCAGACTGAAGATTTACTCATTTCCGATGTTCAATAAAACCCGCGAACAATTAGGTGCGGCGCACTGCTGGGTGATTAAGATCGGCAGCGCCATGATCACCAATGAAGGGCAGGGGCTGGACAATTTCTCCATCGATGCCTGGGTGGCGCAAATGGCCGAATTGCATCACGCCGGTCGGGAATTGCTGTTGGTCACTTCCGGTGCAGTGGCCGAAGGG